>JAYWDL010000167.1:0-15191 GCA_043779865.1 Polaromonas sp. | reverse complement strand
GTGCCACGCTTGGGGTGGCAACCCATCCATGTCAGTGTGTCGCTGGCCAGCACATGCAGCCAGTGCAACTTCTTGGCAACCCGCATTCCGGTTTCGTCGGCATGTAGCACGGCTGAGCTAACAGCGGCCTGGCCGATGCCTTGCACCGTGGGCTGCAAGATTTCTGCACCTGCAAGGGCCGCCTTGACTACCGTTGCCTGACTGACCGACAGGCCAAAGAAGTCTTTCATCAGCGCGGCTGTGCGCTGCAGAGACACGGCGTGATTTTGATTCAGGTGCACCATCGCGGCTTGCGCGCCTGGGCCGTATTGCACGGCGGCGTTTACACCGACAGGAAACTCCCCGGTATGTACATGGCCGCAGCTACAGATGGCCTGCATGGCGTGGTGCTCGGTGACCTCAAATCTCAGCGTCGGCAAATCAAAGACCTGGCGTGTTTCGCCCACATACGCAAAAGACAGCTTACGCTGGCAGGCTTTGCACTGGTCTGGTACGCCGTGGATAACGATTTTGTCGGGCTGTGTGGCTTGACACAAGGTGCTGCCGGGGTGAACTTCAGGGTGGCCCAGGCCTTGGGCTTACCGCCAAAGATGCCGTAACTCACGCCCAATGTGCTTTCAATATCTTCCAGCGAGACAATTTGAGCTTTTTTATGCAGCATCTGGCACCTGCTCATAGCATCTACCGAAAAGCTTCGGAGTTCATCGCGCAGATGGCACCAGGCATCCAGGTACCAGTTGTCGCGATAGTGAACCAAGCGTTGCGGGGACACTTCACGCTCCATGCGCTGGCCACGCTGCCGGTTGAAGTGGACCATGGAGAGCCGCTTGCGCTCCAGCGTCGCCCTGGCCACCACTTGAAATGAGTCCATTCCCAGCCGGCGCTTGCCGGATTGAGAAACCTTGATGCGGGAGTTGACGGCATCTACGGGGTGCCCACTGCTCTCCAACAGTCGATTGAGCTTATCGGTCAGCGGCTTGAGCTTGGGGCCCAACATGCCGGGCTCAATGGTGGTGAGTAGTTGTTGCGCTGTAAGCAGGGCAAAGGCTTCGTCGGAGCTAAACCACAGGCCTGGCAGCTCAGTTCGTTTTACTGCACGTCGACTGGGGTCCACTTTCACTGCCTCAATGCGGTAGCCACCATGGAAGCGGTCAAAAACGATGGGGGTATCAAATCGATCACGCAGGGCCTCGATGTCGCGCTTGACGGTGGCTTTGGCAACCTCCATCTCGTTCATCAAGTCTTGCATGCCAATTCCGGGACGGGACTGTAAAAGCTCTTTGAGCTTGTAGAGACGGTCATTCAGCATTCAAACACTCCATCAGTGCCACATCGGCCGTTATTGACATAATCAACCGAAAAGTCCCTGGGCTCGCGTCATGCCCAAAAATAGTTTACGGCACTGTTTGTCATCCAGCATGGCTCGTTCGGCAAACTGCCCCTTAACTGTTGGACGTCATTGTCGTAGGTCGGGGTGGAGTTTTGCCATTGCAGTAGTTTATGGAATGGTTCGGCCCCGCCAAAAAGCTGGTCGAGGGCTCATGGCTGGTGGATTGCCTTTAGCCCGCCACTGCGCAACACCTTCATCTCTACCGCCCGCCACAAAACCTCCGAACGTGGAACCACCAAGCTGAGTCTAGTTTTCGCCCGCGTGATCCCGGTGTAAAGCAACTCTCGGGTCAATACAGCCACGGACTGGTCAGGCAGCACCAGGCAAGCATGGTCAAACTCTGAACCTTGGGACTTGTGCACCGTCATTGCAAAAACACTTTCAACGGCATCCAGCCGTGACGGCAGCACCCAATGGATGCCACCATTTCCGTCAGGAAAAGCAATCCTCAACCCATTGGCGCGGGGCAGACACAAGCCCACATCACCATTCATCAGCTTCAAGTTGTAGTCGTTTCGGTTCACCATGACGGGCCGCCCGGCATACCAGCCATCGCCCTGAAAGCCCAGCGCGGATGCAATCAGGTGGTTCAATGCCACCACGCCCCACGGTCCGTCCCGCACAGCGCACAGCACCTGAAACTGCGAAAACGCTTTTAAGACTTTCAACGCCTGTTCATCGGAGCAGGCGCCTGGCTTTGCCTGCTGAATTTCCAATAAACACGGCTGCCATCCTTGCATGACCAATGCGATCAGATTGCGATCGCTTGAGTGCTGGAGTTGCAAACGGTCTACCGATGCATTGCCCGCATGTGACCAGGCAGGTGCTTTACGCCAAAGGCTTTGGACGGTGGCAGTGTCGCCCGCGTTGACTGCTTTCGCCCACAGGCCAATGCCGCTGTCCTCCGAAAAACGGCGACTGTGTCGCAGCATGACGGTTTGCTGCGCAAGCGGCGAACCCTTTCCCGCCCAGGGGCTAAGGTCGTCATCGGAGAACTGCTGCAACCATTCGATGGTTTGCGGAGTGTAGTTGCCCGATACGGAGCCTTCGCACAACTGACCCATGACGGCCCCGGCTTCCACCGATGCAAGCTGGTCTTTGTCGCCCAACAGTATCAAACTGGCCGTCAAAGGCACGGCCGCAAGCAACCTGGCCATCATTTCCAGATCGATCATTGAGGCTTCATCCACGATGACGAGATCGACGGCCAGTTCTGGGGTAGCGTCATTGCCCTGGTTGGGCCGAATCTGCAGCAGCTTGTGCAGGGTCACGGCTTTGACGGGAATGTGGCCCTGCATACCCGCAGGCAACCACTGCACGGCACCGGCAATGGATTCCCCGAGCCTGGCCGCCGCTTTACCCGTGGGCGCCGCCAGTGCAATGCGCAAAGGCGCGCCGCGCCGCGTGGCATCGGACTGCAGCACCGCCAGCAGGCGAACCACGGTGGTAGTTTTTCCGGTACCGGGGCCTCCGGTGATCAGCGTCAAGCGTTCTCGGGTTGCCAATGCACAGGCCAGCTTCTGCCAATCTGGTACTTGATGGTCTGAATTTGCAATGTTTGCAGAAGTTGGAAACAAGAGGTCAAGGGATTCCGAAAGATTGTCGGGTATGGGGCAACTTTGCCGAAGCCGGGCGCTGATGGCGGTACGTATGCTTTGTTCGGCGCTCCAGTTTCTGCGCAAGTACAAGCGACTTCCATCCAGCACCAGCGGGCTGTTTCTCCCATCAATCCACGGCAAGGTCTGCGCGCCCGCACTCAGATCGCCAGGCAGAAGTGCTTGGATGCGCAGATCCCAACCCAGAGCACTGACGCCTTGGGTACCCAGCAATGCAAGATCCAGGCAGGCGTGTCCCCGGCCGAACTGGTGGCTTGCCATAGCGGCCAACAGGCTGTGCCTCGCGTCGACGCTGGGCTGCACTTCATCAAGAAACTTGGCGAAGGCTTTATCCAGACCGGTCAAGGGCAGTTCAAGAGTTTCGGTGTCAGACATTACGCAGTCTCCAATGCTTTGGATTGACCAGAAAAGGCCGCGTCCAGCGCTTCAATCAATTCACGCGGGGGTTTGTCAACAAATAAACCGGCCCCCGGTTGATCGATACCCCGCAAAAACAAATACAGGGCCCCGCCGATGTGCTGGTCATAGTCGTAATCCGGCAGACGGGATTTGAGAAGGCGGTGCAATGCCAGCAAATACAAGCTGTACTGCACGTCATAGCGGTGCGACAAAACGGCTTGCTGCAGTTGCCGTGCGCCATATGCTGGCAGCCAGTTGGACTTGTAGTCCAGGACGTAGTAGCGCCCCTCGTGCGCAATAACCATGTCAATGAACCCGATAAGCATGCCTTCAAGCTGCCGTGGCTGCAGGGCTTCTCTGCCCTCCCCCACCAATACATGTTGCTTTATCAACTGGTCGATTTGGACTGAGTCCACTTTTTGAACGGTCAATGCGAAGCCCATTTCTGGCCAGGCTTGCTCGCGGTTCAATGAACTCAAGGCCAAAGTAGATGGTGCCGTTGCATCTTGGGACAAGGGCAGTTCAGCCACTATTACTTGCCTCATCCATGCATTCATCAAGCTGGTTTCTTCCGCATCAAGCTTGAGGCGCTGGGATTTTCTGGCAAGCAGTGAGTTCCATTCAGGTGCAAGAGCAAGAGATGGCTTGTCTTGCGCAGCAGGCCAGCCCCTTTGGGCTTGCCATTCCAGCAAGTCGTGCAGCAAGGTGCCGTAGGCGCTACCCGCCGGGAAACCGTTGTAGATCAGCGGTACTTCAAATAGATCGGTGGCCGCCACTGAATCATCGGAGGGGTCTGACGCATCCATCATGGCGCTGTCCACCTGGGAATCTGCCATGCGGTTATCCCGCTCTGAATCCAGCCCCACATCGCTATCGAACGGCTGCAGCTTGTGATGCACAAGGGCACTGAAACTGGCGGTCCACCAATGACTCTTGAGCAGCCTTTGTGGCTCCGATACCGGCTTCCATATTTTTTCCTGCACCGTGGGGGCGTAGCTTGTTGCGTCTGGCTGGGGCGCCGAGGCCACAGCAATGTCGGGGCATTCACTCCATAAATTCAGTCGCTCAGTCAAGTCGTCGGCGGCTTGGCGCTGTAACAGTGTGGACACCGCGCTTTTGGCTTTGGGCGTTTTGCCATCCACATCGCCCTTGACTTGCGCAAGGCAGACCCACAAAGCTTTTTCGGCACGGGTCAAGGCAACATAAAGCAAGCGAATATCCTCGGCCAATCGCAGGGAGTCGTCTTTTCCGCTGTCTTTCCTCTCGGCCATGAAGTTTGATACAAAGGGCAAAAAGACCAATGGGTATTGCAGTCCCTTGGCTTTGTGTACGGTAACGACCTGCACCAGATTGGCATCGCTCTCCAGCCGAAGTTGGGCTGCATCGCCGCTGGACTTGGGGTTCTGGAGCTGCTCCTCCAGGTAGCGGATCAATGCACCTTCGCCCTGCAAGTTCAGGCTGGCTGCCTGCAGCAAGTCGCCCAGGTGCAGCAAGTTGGTTAACTGCCGCTCACCGTCTGGGCTTTGTCCATCGCCCTGATTCACCAGGCGGGCGGGAATCGATTCGTCATGCAACAGGTGGTGCAGCATGGGCAAGAAGCCCTGGCGCTGCCAGATACGTTGCCATTCATGGAACTGATCCACCACGTCATCCCATGCGGCCTCATCTTGAAACAAGGTTTCCAGATCGGCCCAGCCCAATCCCCAAAGCCGGGTCGTCAATGCGGCCCTGACCCATTGGGTTGAGCGGGGGTTGGCCACGGCCAGGAGAATTCGCCACAAATCGGTGGCCTCTACGGTGGCAAAGACGCTGTCGCGTTCAGACAAGTACACGCTGCGCACGCCGCGCTCTGCCAATGCGCTGCGTATGGCACGGGCTTCGCGCCAGCCGCGGACCAGCACGGCCATGTCACCCGGCTTTGCGGCGCCGAGATTGAGCATGCTGACCATTTGCGTTGCGAACAATGCCGCCATCTGGCGCATTAACACATCTTTGCGAGGTGGTTTGGCGTGCGGCAGATGCCAGACGGTCATGGCGACCTGCTGTGCGCCACCCACTTGTAGCGGATGAACGTCTTTATTACAGGCTACGACCGGCTCGAACAGCACCTCACCAAAAGGCTTGTCTGGTTTGGAAAAGACATGGTTCACAGCAGCGACCACGCCAGCGGTGGAGCGGAAGTTGCCCGACAAAGTGTAGATGGCCTGCGCCTGGCCTCTAGCCGCCAAATAGGTGTCGAGATCGGCACCCCGGAAGCTGTAGATCGCCTGCTTCGGGTCGCCAATCATGATCAGGCCGGTATCCGGACTATGTGACTCACCATAAATTTTGGACAAGGCGCCGTATTGCCAGGGGTCGGTGTCCTGGAATTCATCAACCAGGGCGATGGGATATTGCTGGCGAATAGCGTTGGCCAGACGGCCATCTGGCGCTTGCAAGGCGTAGTACAGGCATTGCAACAGGTCTGAAAAGTCAAACTGGGCGAGCTTGGCCTTTGCCTGGCGGTAAGCCAGGCCAATCTCGTGGGCGGCATGGGCTTGCAGGCCTTCTGCCACGTCAGGCTCCTCGCGCAGGTGGGCACACAGGGCATCGATGTGGGCAAAGATGATGTGCCCATTGGCGACAGTCCAACCTTTGCTCAAAAGAACGGTGACCGAGAAGCGCTCCAAGGTTTTTAGCTCAATGGATTCACCCTGAGCCCATTGGGCCATTTGGTCGAGCCAGCCCTTTAGCCAATCTGCGCGGTAAGCTTTGATCGCTTTGCTGGTGGCCGCGTCATTGACCATTGAAATGACGTCTGGTGTCCACGCCGGGCGAGCCAAGGAATCCAGCTCACCCAACTTTTTTTGCCAAAGCGACCACTTTTGCAACAGTGCATCGGGCGCGTCCCCCTCAAAGGCAGCGGTCTGGGGTGCTTTATCGGAGACGGCCCACAGCTTATCCAACTTTTCCAGGAATTCGTCGGGGGTGCGGCCGAGCGGTTTGAGCGCACCTAGCTGTTCTACCGGCAGCGGGTAAAACCATTTACGCCAGTAGTCTTGCACGGCCGTGAGCTTGAGCCGCTGGCTGTCTTCGACCCGGCTCTGCTGGAACAGGCTGGCACTGTCAAACGCATGCTGCTTCAGCATCCGACTGCTCCAGCCATGGATAGTAAATATCGCAGCATCGTCCATCCACTGCGCCGCCATATCCAGGCGATAAGCACAGTCTGGCCATTGGCTTTCTGCGAATGCACGGCGCAAGCCACGCAAGAAGTCATCCACTGCAACAGTGCCACGCTCGCCATCCCGAAAAAATCGGGCAGCCTGGGCCAGGCGCTCGCGAATTCGCCCACGAAGCTCGGCCGTGGCCGCTTCCGTGAAGGTCATGACCAGGATTTGCGGCGGATACAGGCCAGCATCTCCTTCTAAGCACTCCCGCAGATGCCCGAGCACCAGGCGGACATACAAGGCAGCGAGCGTCCAGGTCTTGCCGGTACCGGCAGATGCCTCGATGACATGTAGGCCCTTCAAGGGCATCGTCATGGGATCGAGCTGCAGGGCGGCGGAGGAGTTTTCAGTGTTCATGCTGATGCGCCCTCCTGACGACCCACCCGAACATGCCGGGCCATATCGCCATAGAGAAGTTGCGCCCAGTGCGGCAGCTCTTCTTCAATGTCCTGGTAGTTCTCGAAAGCCCGCGCGAGGTAGGCGGACTCGGTGAGTTCGCCTATGTAAAAATCCCCCTCAAATACGAGCTGGGCCATTTCGTGGGGGTCTTTCGTTTCTTTGTCTGGCTTGTCGATAGCCCATCGGTCGGCCTTGATTTGCGCCTGAAGATAGGCCCACGCGGTTTTGCAAGCCACCGGCAAGGGCTGTTTCCAGGCGGCCCAATATACCTGCACCAAGCGCCGCAGGATCTCCAGCGCCTCTTCTTTGGCAATGCGGTTGAACACCACCTGCTCGTCCAAGCCCAATTGCACGCTGACCAGGGACATGCCGCTGGCACAGGCTGACAGGTGGTTGACCCATAGCCCGGCAACGATGTGAACCCTTGCCGTAAGGTCTTCATCCTTACCCTCCGACACCGCGCCCAAACGCTGATTGAGCTGGAGCCATGCGGCAGTGCCACCGGTGTCTGGATATAGCGCCGAGTCAACTGTTGTGGATGTGACGTCTTGCAGCTGGCTCAGGAGTCCGGACAAAGTGCCGGTGATGGCGGTGCCGTCCACCGCCAAGGCAATGGACTGCGCCGGCACGGCATGCGGATACTGTTGCGCCCAGATGACCCTGCGTTCTAGAACCACAGTCAATTTATCCTTGAATTCGGCAGCCTCTCTAGCACCGAAGGCAGCCATGGGCAAGCGGCCAGACATCTGGAGATTGTTCAGGGCCAAGCTGGTATCGGCAGCTTCCAGCAGTTCTTGCCCGACCTGGTACTTTTCCAGCCCATTGAGGGTAAACGGTTCCTCTTCTTGCGCCATCTCTTCCACATCATCGAGCTTGACGCCCATGCGGATACGAAAGAACACCTCCACCGGCTGGCGCAGCAATTTGCGCAGTTCTTCCAGGGTGAGCTGCTGGGGCATTGTCGATACGCCAGGGCCCGATGGCACACCTGGCTTTGATGGACTGCAAGGGTCGACCGAATACCGGCCGGCATGCACCCTCGCCCAATCCCTGTCATAGGTGGTGAATACAGAGTCTTGCAGAAAATACGCTTCAGAAAATGGTTGCAGTGGCTGTTGCTGGGCTTCCCTGGGGGGTTTCCAGCCTAAATTGAGAAACTCGATCAACTGGGCCACCAGCACCGAGGGTGGTTGCTCCGAGTTATCGGTGGATCGATGGCCTTGCCAGCTGATGTAGAGCTTCTGGCGCGCCGACAAAATGGCCTCCAGAAACAAATAACGGTCATCCTCACGCCTGGAACGGTCTCCGGCCCGCCAGCTCTGAGCCATGAGGTCAAAATCGCGCGGGGCTGTTTGCCGGGGGTAAGCACCGTCATTCATGCCTAAAAGGCAAATGACCTTGAAAGGAATGGAGCGCATGGGCATCAAGGTGCCAAATTGCACGCCGCCACCAAAAAAACGTTGCTGCAGCCCGCTCTCTTGAATTTGGGACAGCCAGTGGTCACTGACGACCTGTAGCGGCAATGGCGTGTCCAGTCTGGCGTCATCACAGGATTTTTGCCACGCCTCCAACGGCTCCAGCAAGCACTGGATCAGGCGCTCTTGCGATTCATCGCTGGCTTCAAAAAATCGCTCAACCAAGTTGCCCATGGTGTCGGACCATTGACTTGGCGTCTTATCGACAGACAGCTCCTGCAGGGTCAAACTAACGGCATCGACCCAATCGAGGAGTTTGCTGACAAGATTCGAGTCCAGGCCCTTAATACCGGCTTGCGGCAAGGTGCCGCCCCAAGGTGCATCGCCACCCACGGCATAACCCAACAGCAGACGACGTAGGCCAAATGACCAGGTGTTCTGGTCCAGACCTTGAACATGGCCTGGTAGGCCCCAGGCTTGGCGATGCTGCGCGTTCAAGCCCCAACGAACACCTGCTATCGTGAGCCAGACCTGAATCTGGTCAACATCGCATTGCATCAAGCCAAAGCGCTTGCGCACGGCATCCACTTCAAACAGACTCAACCAATCAGCCAGCGACACGCGAGAAGCCGGTAGCGCTAACAACTGGCTCAATGCCTGCACCAGCGGCGACTGACGCGCGGTGGTGTCTGCGACGGAAAAAGGGATGTACCGTGATTGCCCTGATGCAAAGCGTCCAAAAACCGCCTGGATATGGGGTGCAAAAGTCTCCATATCGGGCACCATGACCATCACGTCACGGGGTTCAAGCTGCATGTCGGCGTCAAACCACGCCAGCAGTCGATCGTGCAGTACCTCGACTTCGCGCTGCGCTGAATGGGTCGCAATCAGGGCGATGGAGTCATCGTCTTCATGCAAGGCGACGGCCACCTCGGATTGAGGCTCCAAGTTCAGAATGGACGACTGCATTTGGGCGAGTTGCGATGGGTGCTCTTGCCCCGCCACAGGGTCCACGAACGCGTCCACACGCATCAGACGCTGCTTGTACCCGTCCACCTTGTCAAAGTCATCCAGCAAATGCAGGTAGTCGCGCCCTTGTTTGCCCCATGACGCCAGCAGGGGTTGGGTCAAAGTGTGCTGCTGCAAAAGACGCGCGGACCCCGCCCGATCGGGCTTGGCCTGTTGCCTGCGGCGTACTTGCTGACGCAAGCGATCATGGCCTTCGACGATGTCGCCCCAGTAATACTGACAGGGGTTCTGCACCAGCATGAGCACTTGGCAGACTTGGCCCAATTCGGCCAGAGCCTCTATGGTTTGCATGGACAGGGAAGAAATTCCAAAGACAACAATGCGCGGCGGTAAGCCCGTGGGGCAGATACCTGTTGCTTTGCTCTCAGTAACCTGAGCTCTGAGGGCTGCCATGAATCGGCCATGGACACTGGCCCGTGAGGACTCGGCTAAGGCATCACCCACATCGTCACGGACATCACGCCACAATTGGGCCTGCCAGATGTGATCAGCGTCCAGTTCGCTGGCCAGCCCATTGTGATTGCGCAGGACGTCTTCGCCAATTGCCCAATCGTTGAGCCAGTCAGCACGGTAACTTTGGTAGCCGTCCAGCACATCAGCCACTTGCATTGCTAACTGGTACAGCTTGCGGCCATCGGTGCCGTCACCCAGATAACGCTTCAGCGGCGCATAAACCGGGTTGACTGCGGACAGTATGGGCAAGAGTCGCACCAAACGCCAGACCAGGCTGTTTTTGTCAAAGGGCATGTGTTGGGGTACGGCTTCGGCGCCCAACACTTGCCGATAGATCTGCCAGAGATAGCTGCTGGGCAGCTCCAGCCTGGTGGCGGCACAAATGCCCATCGCCGCGTCATCAGCAAGCGCCATTTCCAGCCAGTGCTTCATTCCATTGCTTTGAACCAGAATGACTTCTGATATGAGTGGCGGCAGTGGCTGTGATTTGAGAAACTGGGTCAATAGGTCGCGCAGATCCTCCAGACGGTTGCCATGCAGAACCATGAATCCGGGTGGGTGGGAGGAGAAGTTTAGTGTTGTCATCGAATGTGAGGCAATGGTTACCTATCAAGTGTGACCTACTCGAGGCTCAGGGGATGAGCTTGCAGCATCATTAAAAATGGCCCAATCCCTGTTTAAATGATCAGCCTTGCAGGCTCACGGGCGCGCACCTTCGATCCACGAAGATAACCTTATCCTCGCGAAATTGGATGTGCTGATGGCGCCGCTGTATAGGGAGGATGCACCCAACTCGCCGGGATACCATTCACGTCAATAAGAAGACGAGTGATCGCCACATCGAAAATGCTCATCAATGAAAGCGTCTCAATGACTAAACTTCTTCACACTGCCGACTGGCAGATTGGCCGCCTTTACGGCACCTTCGATCCTGATGACGCCGTGCCGCTCGCAGAAGCTCGCTTTGCCGCAGTCGAACGTTTGGCCAAACTTGCCACTGACGAAAAAGTGGATGCCGTGCTGGTCAGTGGTGATGTCTTTGATGCCCAAACCGTCACGGCACGCACCATTCGACGCCTATTCAATGCAATGGCGGGCTACGCGGGCCCATGGGTCATGATTCCTGGCAACCACGATGCGGCGCTGACCGAGAGTGTTTGGAGCCACGCTCAACGACTCGATGCCCTACCGACCAATTTGCATTTGGCGCTTGAGCCAAAAGTGATCGAATTGCCGGAACAGCGACTGGCACTTCTGTGCGCACCGCTGACACAGCGTCACACTTATGGCGACCTCACGGACTGGTTTGACGGATGCGAAACGCCCCCTGGGTGGCTCCGCATTGGCCTTGCCCATGGCTCCGTTCAGGGAATTTTGGCGGAGGACATTGATTCGACCAACCCCATCGCACCCGATCGAGCGCTCAGTGCACGCCTTGACTATCTGGCGCTCGGCGACTGGCACGGAACCAAATCCATAGATGCACACACCTGGTACAGCGGAACGCCTGAGCCTGATCGCTTCAAGGGTAATGACTCGGGACAAGTTCTTTTGGTCGAGATCGACGGCTGCGGCGCCCTACCCCGGGTTTCACCCCATCGCACGGCACAGCATCGTTGGCAGCAGCAGACCCATCGCATGGACGTGGCAAGTGATGTAGATGGTGTTCTCGCAGCACTGGAGCAAACCGAAACTGGCGATGTTCTTGAGCTGACTGTCACTGGTCAAGTTGACTTGCACGGATATCGCCGACTAAGGGCGGCATTGGGCACAGCCGAGGCTCGTGTGCGCTGTTTACGCACCGACCTGTCGGAATTGCTGCTCGCGCCCACCGCAGAAGATATCGCTACGCTCAAGGCCGATGGTTACCTTGGGGAGGTCATTGTCGAGCTGCGAGATGTCACTGGAGAAGATGCCCGGCGCGCGCAGGATGCGCTTGGGATTCTGACCGGCTTGTTGTCGGAACTCAATCCAACCGAGGTAACGGCATGAGAATCGATCGACTTCAGGTCTCGGAACTGCGTCAGTTTCGTACGCCCTTCGAACTCGCGGGCTTGCAATCGGGCCTCAATATCTTTACCGGGGACAACGAAGCCGGTAAAAGTACCCTGGTGCGCGCCATACGTGCGGCCTTTCTTGAGCGTCACCGCTCAACCAGCGTCGATGACCTGCGACCCTACGGTGATTCGACGGCCGCTCCCTCCGTCGAGCTCGATTTCGAGATCGCCAATACGCCCTACCGACTGACAAAAAGCTTCCTGCATAAAAAACGGTGTGCTTTGTTGGTCGGCACACGTCGCCTGGAAGGTGTGGATGCCGAAGATCATCTGGCCGGCACACTGGGATTTCAGTTTTCAGCAAAAGGCGCGAGCCGACAGGAGCATTGGGGGATTCCGGGCTTGCTATGGATTGAACAGGGTGCGGGCCAAGCGGTGCGCGATGCCGTAGGCCACGCGGCCGATCACCTGCGCAGCGCCCTCGACGAGTCCCTTGGCGAGGTTGCGGCCAGTGGCGGAGACGAAATTTTGGCCAAGATACGCAGCCTTCGCGATGAACTGTTGACCAGCACCGGCAAGCCCCGTGCATCCTCCTCCTACCTGCAATCAATAGAGGCAGCACAAGAGTTCACTGCCAAGGTCTCTTCTCTGGAGGAATCGGTTCAAACTTACCGGGACCAGGTCGATCAACTTGCCAGGATGCGTGAAACGCACATGGCGGAGACCAGGGAACCGCCCTGGGTGCGCTTGCGCGAACAGCAGGCTCAGGCTCAAACAGCCTTGGTGGCCGCAGATTCATTGGCCAGTGAGCGAGACGCCGAGCGCGAGAAACTCGACCGCATTTCCAGCCTCAAAGATCTTCTACTGCAACAATTGGCTGCCGTCGAACAGCAGACAAAGAATCTGGCGACGCGTGAAGCCAGTCTGTTGACAGCGAATGCGCGCCACGACCAATGCTCAGCACTTGAGCAGCAGAGCGTGGTTGCCGATGCCACGGCGGCAATACGCCTGCATGATGCGCAAGCTGCGCTGATACTGGCGCGTCAAGAGGACAACCGCACCGTTTTGTTGCGGCAACTCGCCGATGCCCAGGGCCGTGTGACTGCGGTCACCTCACTTCTGGAGCGTGTCACGGCACAGCATGACCGCGCCGCAGCCTTGAAGCGAGAGGCTGCACACCTTCGCCTTGAACCCGTCGACTTGAAGTTGCTTCGCAAGCAATACAAGCGGCTGAGCGAACTCATGATCAGCCAGGCTGCGGTAGCCACCAGATTACGGTTCCAACTTGAAAACAACGTTAGCGTTCAACTCGGAGACGAAGTCGTTTCCGGCAATGAAGAGCGGCTATTGGTTTCACCAACGATGCTCTCCATCCCCGGCTTTGGGACGGTACACATCGCCCCCGGCGGAACCGATCTGGCCGAACTTGCCCACGAGCAGTCAGAACTGCAGGGAAAATTCACAGCGCTCTTGCAACGTCTCGGACTGGGCGCTTTTGCCGAGGCTGAAGCCCGTGACCTAGCCTACAACCAAAAGCTCTCCGAAGCATCCGCAGCTGAAAATGCATTGACCTTGCTTGCGCCGAAGGGCTTGGATGCGCTGCACAGTGATCTGGACGCCGCACAAGCGCGACAGACAGAGGCAAGCTCGGCAATGGCTCAACTGCCGCAGGCTCCCCTTGCATCCGCCCTGCCACTGGCTACAGCAGAGCGGGAGCATGATGCACAGCGGGAGACGGCAGAATCCGCAAGAACGGCACTGCAGCAAGCCCGTCAGGCACTGGCAACGGCGGCCAGCCAGCGCGACGCAGCGACCCAGGAGCATGACCTGTTGAAGTCTATCCTCAACGATCCTGATCAAGTGAGCCAAATGGCTGACAAACGCATGCGCCTGATTGAAGCCAACACGCAGGAAGCCGTTATTAAGGCCTCCATTGCAGCCATCGAAGCCAACATTGCCGCTGCCCAGCCGGAAATTTTGAAGCAGGACGTGGAGCGGCTGCGCCGCAGCGCAGACGAAATAGAGCGCCAACACCATGCGCGTGATAGGCAGATCGCGCGGCTTGAGACGTCACTGGGTGCGGCGGGCGCTCAAGGGCTTGAGGAAGAACTAGGCCGCCAGCAAAGCGCATTAACGCTTGCAAAAAGGCGCCGGGATGAGTTGCAGCGCCGAGCAGAGGCACTGAACTACTTGCTGGAACGTCTGGAATCACGCCGCCAGGCCCTGACACGGCGCCTGCAGGCGCCACTGCAAAAGCATCTGGATCATTACCTGAAGCTGCTTTTTCCAAATGGGCAACTTTCAGTGGATGAAAATCTGGTGCCCGGCGCTCTGACTCGCCCAGGGGTACGCGGTACTGAGGCCAGCGATTTCGAGACATTAAGTTTCGGTGCCCGTGAGCAGATGGGCGTAATCAGCCGATTAGCGTATGCAGACCTGCTCAAGGAAGCGGGTCGACCAACCTTGGTGATTCTGGACGATGCACTGGTTCATAGCGACGAACACAGGCTAACTCAGATGAAGAGAGTGCTGTTTGACGCTGCACAACGGCACCAAGTGCTACTGTTTACCTGCCACCCCACGAACTGGCGCGACATGGGCGTGCCATTGCGGGCGCTGGAAGTGGAAAAATGAGAAAAATAGCGCAACCCTGGCGCTCCACACCGCTTTAGAGGCGGGAATAAAGAACCCCACCCCAAGTGGCGGGGCATTTATCGTCATTGCTGCGGGTCCGAGCCGGCTTAAAGCTATGTCATGGTTTGGTTCCTTGCGGCGCGGCCGCGAAATGATCGCTGGACGTTTCCAGGCACAGGCTGCGTGGTGTATCACAGATATAGCGCCTGCCCGATCCCCGCACCTCCAGCATCAATGGCGTTCCCTTGGCAATGCTGGCGGCGCTGAGCAGCGGATAAAACTCCTGCTCCGTTTCGATCACCACCTGGGCGGAGAGACTGCCTGGGGCGCTCATGCGTAGCAACGAGCCAATCGGCTGACTGGAAACCACGTCGGCGTTGCCCTAGCAGCCTGTCGGACTTACCAGCCCTGAATTTCTTTTCCCCATTAGCTACATAAAGCATAGCAGAATGTTAAAATTGCATCTGTCCCGATAGACAATTTTGACCATGTCCAACTTCATTCCCACCGACCGTAAAACCGACTACCTGTTGCCACCGTCGGTAGACGATTGGCTCACCGAAGACCACCTGGCTCGCTTCGTCGTTGAAGTCATTGATGGACTCGACCTCTCCAATCTGACACGCCAATACGCGGGGCGGGGCTCCAAG
>JAYWDL010000166.1:0-5748 GCA_043779865.1 Polaromonas sp. | reverse complement strand
GTCGGGCCAGTGTTGCGCGCGCGTTCGCCTGAAGCAGTTGCAATTGCAGCTGGCCGAGCTCAGGGCTCACGAGCCTGATCAACGGCTCGCCGGCTCGCACCATCTGATTGGGTTGCACCAGTAACTGCGAGATCAGGCCGGCTACCGGCGAGCTGATGACCTGCTGCGCATTCGGCGGAATCACCACCTGCGCAGGGTAACTGGTGCGCACGGACTCAACCTGAGCCTGCAAGGGCACGGTCTGGATACCCAATGCCTGTAGCTGGCTGCGGGCAACAGCAAACTTCGCTGGCCGGTCTGCAGCGTGTGCGACAACTGTAAAAGCGCAGAGCGCCGCGATAGCGTACGCGCAGCGGCGCGCTTGGAAAAACGAACGGTTGATGTTCATGACTAACCTCAAATAGTGTTCAGCGGCATGCCAGACGTGACTGAGCCGCTCAACGAGCCAGCGAAATAAAAACGTGTGGAACTCGCGCGAAGCAGGCGGAGTTAAATGACGGCTAAACCTCGTGGAGGCCTGAAGGGCGAGTCAAGCTTTGCCAGTGGCAGCGTGAAGGGATATGAGGCGGGCTTCAATGCGTGGGTAAGTGCAACCCAAGAGAGGCCCGTGTTGGAGCTTGCCAGCAGGTGGAGTGCAGTGATGGCGTGCAGAAGCTGGTGTTCAACCTCCCCAAGCGGTTCCGCCCTGGAGCTCTCACTGGTTTTCAACGTGTCCTTGTGGAGTTGACTGATAGACACAATGTTCGCCTGACCGTGATGATCAAGGTCGTGGGAAAGCTCCTTCAACGTAAATCCGCGCGTCCCGATGCTCGTCGTAAAGAGGACGAACGCCAAGAGTGAGAGAACTATTCGAAGGGATCGTCCCATTTAAAGACACTTGACGCAAATGAGTTGCACACTGGAAAAACGCCTTGCGCCGCCTGTCAGGCCTGCGACCTTTTTGAGGCAACTACCCGGATGGTCATGAGTCACCGGCTTGTTGGCCGCACGGACGGTGCGCCCTGCAGCGTGAAGTGGCCGGGCCCTATCAATGCACTTGATGCAAGCCTGTTCCTGCCTGATCACTCCAATCACATGCCGGAGATGCCCAGGATCGTGCTCCAGCCGCATTCCGCCCTTGGGTTGGGATGAATGGACTTGTGTTTCGAGCATGCCGCATCCTACCCCCCAGGATACGCTACAGTCAAGGAATTCACGTCAACTGACGAGGCCTGTTCGGCAGGGCAAGCTCGCATCTGCGAATAAGAATCTTTTCAAGGAACCTCAACATGCTTGAAGTCCTGTCCCACAGAACTTACCGCCACCTGTTCCTCGCGCAGGCTATCGCACTGGTAGGCACCGGCCTGGCCACCGTCGCTTTTAGTCTGCTGGCCTTTGATTTGGCCGGCGCCAACGCGGGCGTTGTTCTGGGAACGGCGCTGGCCATCAAAATGCTGGCCTACATTGGTATCGCGCCCATTGCGGCGGCCCTGGCCGAGCGCCTGCCGCGCCGTGCGGTGCTGGTGGGGCTTGACCTGGCCCGGGCGGCGGTGGCGCTGCTGCTTCCTTTTGTCACACAAATCTGGCAGATTTACCTGTTGATCTTTCTCTTGCAGGCGGCATCCGCCGCATTCACGCCAACCTTCCAGGCGACGATCCCGGACATCTTGCCCGACGAGAATGACTACACCAAAGCCTTGTCGCTGTCGCGGCTTGCCTACGACCTTGAAAATCTGGTGAGCCCAATGCTCGCAGCCTTGCTCCTGAGTGTGGTGACTTATCACAGCCTCTTTGGCGGAACCGCCCTGGGCTTCCTGGCATCGGCTGCATTCGTCGTTTCGGCGGTTCTGCCCCGCGCCAAAGTGCCTCCGAAGCGCGGCATTTACGAGCGGACCACCCGTGGCCTGCGAATCTATCTCGCCACACCACGTCTGCGCGGCCTTTTGGCGCTGAACCTTGCGATTGCATCAGGCAGTGCCATGGTGATTGTCAACACCGTGGTGCTGGTGCAGTCAGGGTTTGGTTTGACGCAGACGGCAACGGCCATCGCGCTGGCCAGCTTCGGCGCTGGTTCCATGCTTGTTGCTCTGGTGTTACCCAGGCTACTCGACCGCGTGCCGGATCGAAGGGCGATGTTGGCCGGAGCCGCCCTGATTGCCGTCTGCCTGCTTGCGGGGTTTGTGCTGGCAACCCGCTATGCCGTATTGCTTCCTCTGTGGTTTGTGATGGGGCTGGGTTATTCGCTCGCGCAAACGCCATCAGGCCGGTTGTTGCGCCGTTCATCCGGCGAGGTTGATCGCCCCGCGCTTTTTGCTGCGCAGTTCGCGCTGTCGCACGCCTGCTGGCTCATCACGTATCCCCTGGCGGGCTGGTTGGGCGCGAAATTCGGTCTGGCCACCAGTTTTGTGACCCTGGGCGCTGTTGCTGCGGCGGCCGTGCTGCTGTCGATGCGCCTTTGGCCCTCCGACGATCCGGTTGAACTTTTGCACAGGCACGATGGGCTTGTTGAAGGGCATCCACACCTGGCCAGTGACGCCGGTGCGGCACAGGCCGCGCGGGAACATTCGCACGCCTATGTCATCGACGACGAGCACCAGCGCTGGCCTTCCCGATAACGCCTCTGGAATGCTCTCAATGAGCATGTTCGGAGTGGCCCTCTTTGGCGCCCGCGCTGGCCGGACGCCGGTCAACAAAGTTGCAGCCGTCAGCGCTGTGCTCACACGCAACAAGCTCGCACTGAATCGTGGTGTGGAAAACCTTGTATCGTTCTGCCACCAGGCCCTTGATTGTCTCGATGATGGCCGCAGGCGGTGACCTCATCCAGTGAGAGCTCTTCCGGCGTTCCTTCAAGAAGAATATTCAGGCTTTCCTTCAGCAATACCCAGGTGCGGGGTAGCACCGACAAGGCAATGCCAACCGCTACCAGTGTGTCGACCCAGGCCCACCCTGTGAAGCGAATGACAACCGCAGAAACAATCACTCCCAGGGAGCCCAGCATGTCGCTCCAGACCTCGAGGTAGGCCCCTTTGATATTCAGGCTGCTGTCCTTGCCGCTGCCAAGCAGGCGCATGCTGATCAGGTTGATGATGAGACCGAGGGTCGCGATCACCAGCTTGCCCGTGGTCTGCACGTCTGCAGGGCTGCGAAAGCGTTGACAGGCTTCATACCAGATGTAAATCGCCACCGCAAAGAGCAGCGGGGCATTGAATGCCGCAGCCAGGATTTCAACGCGGTGATAACCGTACGTACGGCGGGCATCCGCCGGGCGTCGGGTAATTCGCACCGCCGCCAGGGCGATAGCCCGCGCTGTGGCGTCGGTGAACAGGTGGGCCCATCGGCCAGCAGCGCCAGGCTGTTGAGCAGCACGCCAGCCACCGCCTCCGCCACCAGGAAGGTTGTGGTCAGACCCAGCGCTATCCACAACGTACCCTCTTTTTTATTCTCCGGTATGGCATGTGAATGACCAGTACTCATCTTCGCTCTCCGCGTTGGTTTGAAATCATGAAGCTTGGATTGGGAAGAGAGATAAATCTCGCCTGCGGGCTTGCCTCTGCTTCAGAGTAACGTTGCTGAAAGCTGCTCAAGTCTGAGCTTTGCCGCGTCGTGCGCCCATTTTTTCTCCACTTGATGGGAATCAGTCGTGTGCCCCATGGCGCGTAAAAATCGGCTCAGGCGTATTGATAAGAAACCACCGCAGAGACCTGCGGCATGAGTCCGTGTTTCGCGCCTGCGTCGGCAGTCGCCAGCGCAATTTGTGGATAATCTTTGTGTGCGATCCAACCCTGATTTTCCTGCGCTGACTTCGGCGGATGCGCCAGTGGCTTCGGCGCCGGTGTCCCGCTTCACGTTGACCGCCAGTGGCAGAGCCTTTGCCCAGATCAACCGGTTTCATCCTGAGCTGACGGCTTTTCGACGCGACCTGCATGCGCATCCCGAGCTGGGTTTCGAAGAGGTCTACACCTCTGGCCGCGTGGCAGAGGCCCTGAAGCTGTGCGGCGTTGACGCCGTGCATCGCGGCATTGGCAAAACCGGCATGGTGGCCGTCATCCGGGGCAGGCAACCTGCCAAATCAGTCGATGGCGTCAACGCCATGGTGGCCTTGCGTGCCGACATGGACGCGCTGACCATGACCGAACACAACAGCTTCGGCTGGAAGTCATCGAGGCCCGGCGTGATGCATGGCTGCGGCCACGACGGACACACCACCATGCTGGTGGGCGCTGCCCGTTACCTTGCTGAAACCCGTAATTTCGCGGGTGATGCGGTGCTGGTTTTTCAGCCCGCCGAAGAGGGTCGGGGCGGCGCTACTGCGATGATCAACGATGGCTTGTTCGAACGTTTTCCGGTCCAGGCCATCTATGCGATGCACAACTGGCCAGCGATGCCGCCCGGCACCATTGGCCTGAACGCCGGCCCCATGATGGCCGCAGCTGATCGCGTCACCATCGAGATCACCGGGAAAGGCGGGCACGGCGCGCATGCCTACCTGACGGTGGACCCGGTGCTGGCAGCGGCGCACATCATCACGGCGGTTCAAAGCATCGTTTCGCGCAACGTCAAGGCCATGGACAGTGCCGTCATCAGCATTTGCGCCGTCCAGGCCGGCGACCCGGGTGCCATGAGCGTGGTGCCTGATTCGGCCACGCTCGTTGGAACCGTGCGCACGTTCAAGCCCGCCGTGCAAGACCTCGTGGAACGGCGTCTGAAAGAATTGTGCGCAGCGGTAGCGCAGGGCTTCGGTGCCACGGCCACTGTGAAGTACGAGCGCATTTACCCGGCGACCATCAATTCCGCTGCAGAGTTTGCTATTGTGGCCGCCGTTGCCGACGACCTCGTGGGCTCCCGGAACGTAGTGCGCGATCTGGAGCCCAGCATGGGTTCGGAAGATTTTTCTTTCATGCTCAAAGTCAAACCAGGCGCCTATCTGCGGCTGGGGCAGGGCGAACAGATCACCGATGGCGACGGCGCCAGCGTGGGCGGGCCCGGCAGCCGGTTTTTACACAACAGCTGCTACGACTTCAACGACAGCGTGCTGCCCCTGGGGTCGGCATTGTTTGCGGGTATTGTCGAGCGCTCGCTTGCGCTGGCGTGAAAGACAAGGTTGTAACGAACTGCTATTTGTGGGTTAGTGGCAACTGATGCTGAGGGTGCCAAGTTTTTGTTTGAGCTTGACCCCTGGACTTCAACCATCAAACATTTTTTCGGTTGGTTCTCCGTTTATTACTGGACCCAACTATCGCGCACCCTGCTGTTTTGGGCGGCATTCATTCTGACGCGCTCGCTGGGTGCTGTGGTCGGCGATTTTCTGGACAAACCGCTCAATGCCGGCGGGCTGGCGCTGAGCCGTTACACCGCTTCTGCGGCGCTGCTGGCGTTCATCGTGGCCTGCATCCTGATCTTCAAACAGCAGCCGGCGACCAGCGCGCATTGAGCATGGCCTGATGTGCCATCACGGCAGGAAAGCGATGATGCGATGCGTCGACGCGTCCTGACCGCACCGAGTCACCGTCGCTATTGAATTCATAGCTGTTAGCTCAGGTTTTATATGGGCCGCAGCTTTTTTTTATCTAAGAATTCTTCGTTTTCAGCGTGCTTTCATCGTACTTTTCCACCCGTCGCCAGCGCTGTACGTCGTGCTCGCCCACCTCAGGCATAGCGCTTGTTGCGCAAGTTGTTTTTCATTTCCTTGAGCAGCGGCTGCAGCTTGGCACCAATGCGCAGCGCCACGCAGGTGGCCAGAATATCGATGATCATCAAGTGCATCAGGCG
>JAYWDL010000165.1:0-5789 GCA_043779865.1 Polaromonas sp. | reverse complement strand
CATTGGCGTGACCGATGAATACATCGTGAGCCACTATTTCAAGAAGCTGACGCAGCTTGAAATGACGTTTGGCGACACGCTGTACCACCTGGGCGAAGTCTCAGCGCGCATGCAGGACACGGCGGGTGTGTTTGCCTAGGTCACACTAATCTCTTTGAAGCACCTCAGTTCGCGCGGTGCTTTCAACGAGAGCTTGTCTTACATTAATTTTCTGCACAGGATTACGTAAGGATCAGGGTTAAGAGGCGTCTGATAGCAATTTCTAGGGCATGCTTTGCGACAAAGCGCCCTGCGTTGGTCTCTATCCACAGGAGATCCTATGTCGACTCCCACCTTCAAGCGCTTATCGCTTGATCAGTTTTCACAATTGCTTGAAAAGTTCCCCTTCAAGCGGCAAGTGAACGCTGTGCATATGCATCACACGTGGCGGCCTGGCCGGGCTGACTTCAAAGGGCATGACAGCATTGTTTCCATGTGGCGTTTTCACACGCAAGAGATGGGATGGCGAGACATCGCCCAGCACGTCACCATCGACCCGCACGGCTTTATCTGGCTTGGCCGCAACTGGAATCTTCCGCCTGCCAGCGCGGCGGGGCATAACGGAAACGAGAAATTTGGCCCGTTCATGTTTGAAATGATTGGCAATTTCGACATGGGGCACGACCCGTTTGACGGCCAGCAAAGGGAAACCGCGTTACAGGTGATCGCGCGGGTGCAGTCCAGGTTTGACCTGGCAACGAACACGCTGATGTTTCACAATGCGATGAGTGCCAAATCGTGTCCCGGCAGCAGCCTTAACTACGCCGAGATCCTTGCTGCTGTCGCAGAGCGCAAAGCGGCACTTCTGGTGGCAGGGGAGGCCAGTCGAGGACTCTCCAAAGGGCCTTTTCCCGAGGAACAAAATCTCTTGATCGCTGATGCCATTGAAGCGCTCAGCCGCAACCCGGCTAGTAGCAGTGAGCCCGCCGACGCTGAACTGTCTCACCATGAGCAGGACATCGAGCAGCCGCAGTCAGGTCGAAGCGCTGCGCGGGACTCGGGTTTGAGTGCCACTGCGTTAGCAGCCCTGAGGCCGCACCTGGTGAATTTGTCACAGGGGCGCTTCTCTGGAGAGGGCGAAGCCGCCACTTCGCCGTCCGACGTTGACGCTATCTTCGAGCAACACTTTGCCGCAAGCGCTCGATAAAGCGAAAAAGGCGGGCCACAAGCTGCGCCTGCTCTTTTATGCGCATGGGGGACTGGTTTCGGAATCGAGCGGCCTGCAAATCGCAGCCAAGCACATTGACTGGTGGAAGCAAAACGGCGTTTACCCGATCTACTTCATCTGGGAAACAGGGCTTTTCGAGACGATTGGAAATCTTCTGAAGCGCTCCCAGCAGGGTGCGGCGCGCGGTTTGGGGCGCGACGTGTTTGATTTTACTTCCGACCCTTTGATCGAGATTTCAGCCCGTGCCCTTCAGGGATCCCGCATCTGGGGCGGCATGAAGTCAAGCGCCGAGCATGCTGTGGACGAGCCGTCGTCCGGCAATCCCGACGGCGGTGGCGCCCGATACGTCGCGGACAAGCTCAAGAAATTCTGCGACAGGAACGGAGCGGACATCGAGCTGCATGCGGTCGGCCACAGCGCCGGTTCGATTTTCCATTGTTACTTCCTGCCCATCGCCCGAAAACTAGGCGTTCCCACGTTCACTTCAGCGCACTTTCTTGCGCCGGCGGTACGGGTTGACACTTTCAAAGAGCGCCTGGCGTCTGAAATTGGCGATGAGAAAGCCGTTCAGAAGCTGACGATATTTACGATGAAAAGAGACTACGAACGGGACGACAATTGCGCACAGGTCTATCGCAAGTCTTTGCTCTACCTCATCTACTACGCGCTGGAAAACAAGCGTTCGACGCCGATTTTGGGCCTTGAGGAGAGCTTGCGGGGCGACCGCGAGCTGAAGAAGCTGTTTGGACTGGGTGGAACTTCATCGGAAAGCGGCCAGGTGGTGTGGTCCGTCACGCAGAGCGACACCGGCGTGTCGGCGAGCGGATCTCAAAGCCATGGCGGGTTTGATGACGACGCGCCAACGATGAACAGCGTTGCACGCCGCATCCTGGGCAGGGCGGACGCGGACAAGATCGTCGAGTAGGCCGTAGCCCGGGGCGTCTCCGTGTCTTCCCGGGACTGGACCGACGAGATTGACTGGCCTGAAGAGCTGAAGATGTCCGCTTCACCGGACGCCTCTCGGCCCGCATTCGACAGCACCGCAACATCGCCCGCGACGCCTTATCGTCCTTTCAATGCCGCCATGCCGGCACCCAACTCCGGCGCAAGCCGAAGACGGGCACTTTGCGTCGGCATTGACCGCTACCCGACCCCTGAGCATCGACTGGCGGGCTGCGTGGCCGATGCCCGGATGTGGGCCGACGCCCTGTCCCGGCTCGGCTTCACGGCATCGCTTCTTCTGGATGAGCAGGCCACCCGCGAGGCGATCGACCGCGAGTTGCTCGCGCTGGTGAACACCAGCGTACCCGGCGATGTGATCGTTTTTCAATATGCCGGCCACGGGACGCATGTTCCCGACCTGAACGGCGACGATGAGGACGGCGAGGACGAGTCCCTCTGCCCGGTCGATTTCGCGACGGGTGCGCTGTACATTGACGACGACGTTGCGGCAGCGTTCGCAAGAATTCCCGATGGCGTCAACATGACGTGCTTTATGGACTGCTGCCATTCGGGCACCAACTCCAGATTCGCCGTTGGAACGCCTCCTACGGATGGATCGAGGTCGGGCAAGGATGAACGCAAGCGCTATGTCAAGGCGACGCCCGACATCGTCGATGCGCACCGCCGCACGGCATCAGTCTGATGCGGGACGTCAAGTTTGCCGCATGTCTCGACGCCGAAGTGGCCTGGGAGAGTGACGGACACGGCGAGTTCACCCTCCGCGCCACCCGTGTCCTGGCGGCCGGTATCGACGGCCTCACGAACAGGGAGTTTGCGCAGCGGGTCATCTCGGACTTCGGCATCTCGACCCGGCAGCACCCGATGCTCGATTGCGCTCCAGACGCCAATACGCGGCACCTGTTGCAGCCGACCCGCCAGAACGCTGCCGGCGGTGCTTCAGCTTTTAGTGGATCGGCCACGTCGGGCGCGCTGGACAATGCGATGCTGGCCCAGACACTGGCGTCGATTCAGCAGTTGTTAGAGAAGCTGGCTTCAAAGTGAGCGGGCAGTTGATTAATAGCCCACGACTCACCCCTGGCGACTGCGACCACCACCGCCGCCGTTGCGGCCACCTCGCAAAGCCGCGATGCAAGTGCGGCTGCGGCAGACGGCGCGACCAGCGACGAGTTTGCGGGCGAGGGGACGCAATTCACGCTTGGTGACGGAATCCGCCGCGTGCCGGCGGCCCCTTATCAACGCAAGAAAGGTGACCCGCTTTACCGTCCGTTGCGTATCTACACAGTGGACCCGGCCGCGTCCAAGCTGGACGGAGCCATTGGCACAATCAACGTGCCGTTCGAGCCGCTGGAACCTGGTCCCGTCGGAGCCCTCTTCAGTGTGGTGGGTATCGACCGCGAGCACCGGAGTGCCAACCTTGACGATCAACATGTGCTGATTGCTGACGGCTACCAGCCGTCGCCCTCCGATCCACGCTTTCACCACCAGATGGTGTACGCGGTTTGCTCCAACATCTATGCCGCTTTCAGAACGGCGCTTGGGCGCAACCTGTCGTGGGGCTTCGGCGACGAGGTCACGCCCGCAAAGCTCGCGCTGAAATCGCACTACGCTGAAGAGGAAAACGCCTATTACACGAAGGAAGGTAGAAGCGGCTCGATCTGCTTTGGCTATTTTCTGGCGCCTGAGCACCCCACCGACCGGTCCATGCCAGGCGGTTATGTCTTTACCTGTCTGTCGCATGACATCGTTGCACACGAGGTGACGCATGCCCTGCTGGACGGTTTACGGGCTCAGTTCTCCGTTCCTTCCGGCCCTGATGTGGCTGCGTTCCACGAGGCATTCGCCGACCTGGTGGCTATCTTTCAGCACTTCAGCTACCGCGAGGTGGTCTTGGTTGCGATCCGGCGGTGCAGAGGCGCGGTGGAAAAGGCCGAGCTGCTGAGAGATCTGGCAAGACAGTTCGGTCACACCACGGGTCAAAAGGGTCCGCTGCGCAGCGCCATCGAAACGGATCCTGCTCACCCTGAGCAATACCAGGAAGATTCGCAAGTAGAAGCGCACAAGCTGGGTTCGATACTGGTCAGCGCGGTATTCGAGGCGTTCGTGACGATTTTCAAGCTCAAGACCGAGCGCGCCATTCGTCTGGCGACCAATGGCAGCGGCGTGCTGCCACCGGGCGAGATCTCGTACGACCTTCAGTGTGAACTGGCTGAAAAGGCGAGCCGCCTCGCCAGCCAGTTTCTGACCATCTGCATCAGGGCGATCGATTACTGCCCGCCCGTCGGGATTACCTACGGCGACTACCTGCGGGCCTTGATCACTGCCGACTACGACGTGGCGCCTGACGACCCATGGGACTACCGTGGCGCACTGATTGATGCTTTCTGGCACCGCAACATCTATCCGCGTTTTGCAACCAGCCTGTCGGAGGACGCTTTGCTGTGGAAGGGACCCACGCGGCTGCTTGAAGCGGTGCCCAGGCTCAATTTTGCCGACCTTAAATTTGACGGTGACCCGGCGCATGCCGCCAGTGTCAAAGAACTGTGCAGACAAGCCTGCGCACTCGGCCAGTACCTCACCAAAGACGAACACCTCGGAGAATTCGGCCTGGTCGAGAACGGCGATTCGCGCCTGAAGGGCGATCGCGTCGACCTGCCTTGCATCGAGTCGATACGCACGGCGCGCCGCGCCGGCCCGGATGGCCATATCGTGTTCGACCTGGTTGCCGAAATAACACAGGTTCGCCATGTCGCAGCGTCGGACGCCGGACCGGGCTTTGACTATTACGGCGGATGTACCGTCATCCTCGACCCAAAGGGTGATGTGCGCTATCTGGTGAGCAAGGCAGTCACGGGCCACCACAGGCTGGAGCGAAGGTGGGCGTTTCTGGCCACCTCGAATGGACACAGGTACTGGCGCGTTGAGGGCGACCACTACAAGCAAAAACCTGGCATGTTCAAGCTGTCGCACGACCAGTCCAGGAAAACGGAGTGTCATTAGTACGACGGCCAGTTTCCGCAACTCCGTAAAACGGGAGTGGGCAGCGGCCTGTATTGTCATTAGGTCCAGGGAGTCAAGAATTACAAAACTAACTGCTTTACAGACTTTTTCAGAGCCTGTTTAGCGTTATTCGTTCGATTCAAAAACCAAGGAGATGTTATGAAACCCAGGCTTAAATCATCCAAACTAGCGTCGGCTCTTTGCGTTTCGGCGGTGGCGTTGGCCTGCGTGTCAGCGACACCGTCGCTGGCCCAGGAAAAACCCGGCGGCGCTGCGGTGGAACTGATCGTTCCGTTCGGCACCGGCGGCGGCGCGGACCAGCAGGCCCGCGAAAGCGCGAAGCTACTCGCCGGAATTCTGCCGGCGTCGGTCAAAGTAACAAACATCCCCGGCGCGACCGGGAACACCGGTATTGCGAAGCTCCTTGCCGCGCCGAATGACGGCAACACGATGGCGGTGTTGACCGCTGATACTTTTTCATTGCTGGCCTACCTGAATCCGGGCTGGAAGCTGTCCGATATTGTTCCGCTGGCGATCATGATGAAGCAGCCTTCGGCGCTTTTTCTGCCTGCCAACAGCCGCTTCAAAACCTGGGCCGACTTTGAGAAAGAAGCGCGGCTTC
>JAYWDL010000164.1:0-5792 GCA_043779865.1 Polaromonas sp. | reverse complement strand
CAACCATCAAACGAATATGCGGATCAAGAACAGAATTGCCTTGAAGCGGTGACTCTGAAAATAGAGTCCAAAAGTGTGAGGTAGATGTACAAATGCAGCAAGCACTGTGTGCAACTACAAGCCTATGATTATGGCACGATTTACGGGTTTGTACCAGTCTCCTTGATGAATCAAGGTTATTGCTGCGCGCGCGCTTGGTGCAAGGTCAGGCTTCCAACAGCGTTTTCACTATCATTTCAGTAGCTGCTTGCGCCCGTCCCATCAGCGCAAAAAGCCTTCAACGCTTGAAATTCACTTCAAGAAGTGTTCCCGGTAGTGCTCCAGCTCATCAATTGACTCATGCACATCGGCCAGCGCCGTGTGGCTCTGGCGTTTCTTGAAAGCGCTGTAAACCTCGGGCCGCCAGCGTTTGGCCAGTTCCTTGAAAGTGCTCACATCCACATTGCGGTAATGAAAAAACGTCTCTAGCTTGGGCATGTACTTGACCAGAAAACGCCGGTCCTGGCCAATTGTGTTGCCGCACATCGGCGTCGTTCCCTTGGGCACATACTTCGCCAGGAAGGCCAGCACTTGCGCCTGCGCATCTTCCTCGGTCACGGTGCTGGCCTTGACCTTGTCAATGAGCCCGCTGCGGCCGTGGGTTCCCTTGTTCCACTTGTCCATCTGGTCAAGCAACTCGTCGGACTGGTGGATGGCCAGTACCGGACCTTCGATGCGTGGCGTGAGTTGCGGGCCGGTCACGACCACGGCGATTTCAATAATGCGTTCCTTGTCCGGGTCCAGGCCGGTCATTTCGCAGTCCAGCCAGACCAGGTTCTGGTCGGATTTTTTAAGGGTAAGTTCAGTTTCGGGCATCTTGCGATTCTCGCTGATGGGTTGCCGATAGCCTAAACTTGCCGCCATGACCGACTACTCTCTTGCCTTCACCCTGCTATTTTCCGCCCTGCTCGTACTGGGACTGCTGACGCGGTTCTATCTAGCCTCGAGGCAAATCCGCCATGTGTCGCAGCACCGCGACAAAGTGCCTGCTGCGTTTGCAGCGACGATTACGCTGCAGTCGCACCAGAAAGCCGCCGACTACACCATCGCCAAAGCGCGTTTTGGGATGCTGGAGATGGCTTTCGCAGCCGCCGTGCTGCTGGGCTGGACGCTGCTGGGCGGCATTGATACGCTGAATCAGGCGCTGCAGCATTCAGGTCTGGCGGCTTATGACACGCTGGTGCCCCAACTGGTGTTGCTGGCGGCCTTTGGCCTTATCAGCGGCGTGCTCGATCTGCCGTTTACCCTGTACAGCACCTTCAAACTTGAAGAGCGCTTCGGCTTCAACAAGATGACGTTCAAGCTCTGGCTGGCTGACCTTGTCAAGTCCACATTGCTCGGCGCGGTCATCGGCCTGCCGATCGTGGCGCTGATTCTCTGGCTGATGGGCAGCGCCGGCAGTTTGTGGTGGCTGTGGGCCTGGGGCGTCTGGATGGTATTCAACCTGCTGGTGCTGGTGCTTTTCCCGACCGTGATTGCGCCACTGTTCAATAAATTCAAGCCGCTGGAAGATGAGGCGCTGAAGGCGCGGGTCACGGCCTTGATGCAGCGCTGCGGCTTTGCCGCCAAAGGCTTGTTTGTCATGGACGGCAGCAAGCGCTCGGCCCATGCCAACGCTTATTTCACCGGTTTTGGCGCTGCCAAGCGCGTGGTGTTTTACGACACCCTGCTCAAGCAGCTCAGCCCCGCCGAGGTTGATGCGGTACTGGCGCATGAACTGGGCCATTTCAGGCACAAGCACATCATCAAACGCATCGTGCTGATGTTTGCCATAAGCCTGGTCGGCTTTGCGCTGCTGGGCTGGCTGTCGTCACAGGTGTGGTTTTACACCGGCCTGGGCGTCCGTCCGAACCTGACAGGCGCGAACGATGCGCTGGCCTTGCTGCTGTTTTTGATGGTGGTGCCGCTGTTCAGCTTTTTTGTGTCGCCAATCATGGCGCAGTTTTCGCGCAAGCATGAGTTTGAGGCTGACGCCTACGCCGTGGCGCAAACCGATGGCCGGGATTTACAGAGCGCATTGCTCAAGCTCTACCAGGACAATGCCAGCACGCTGACGCCAGACCCGGTGTTCGTCAAGTTCTATTATTCGCACCCGCCCGCTTCCGAGCGGCTGGGACGCATGACTCCTTCTGTTGAAAGCGCAGCGTAATGGGCAACCCCATCCATCAAAACCGACGTGCCCTGAGTGCCACTGAACTGGTTACGCAACTGAGCAAACTCAACGGCGAACAGGCGCTGGGCTGGCGTCTGATTGATGGCGCGCTGGAGAAAACCTTCAGCTTCAAAAATTATTACGAGACGATTGGTTTCGTGAATGCAGTGGCCTTTATTGCCAACGCGGAGAACCACCATCCGGACCTGGCGGTGAGTTACAGCCATTGCACGGCGCGCTTCAACACGCATGCTGTCAATGGTATTTCCGTCAGTGATTTTTTCTGCGCGTCGAAAGTTGACGCCTTAGTGGTTTGAGCAAGCCATCACGTCCGGTCCGTGCCGGGCCTGCGCCAGTAGCTGGCACCCAGTCAGGGTTAGTGGTAGCAGGTTTTGGCCGTCATGTGCTCGTGGAAACGGAATCCGGCCAACGCGTGATCTGCCACCCGCGTGGCAAAAAAAGCCAGGTCGTTGTTGGCGACCGCATCCGCTGGTTGCCGACGCAGGACGAAGGCACGATTGAAAAAATAGAGGAGCGCAGCAACCTGTTTTACCGCCAGGACGAAATGCGGACCAAGTCGTTTGCCGCCAATCTGGACCAGGTCCTCATCCTGATTGCCGCAGAGCCTGAATTCTCGGAAAACCAGCTGACGCGTGCCCTGATTGCGGCTGAAGCCGAGCGCATCAAGCCCATCATTGCGCTGAATAAAAGCGACCTGGTCGAGCCGTTTGCTCGGGCCTGGGCCAAGCTCGCGCCCTACCGGACCATGGGCTACCAGATGCTGCCGCTGGCGATCAAGCCCAAAATTGCCACTGCCGTTGCAGATGACGCCCAGACTTACGAACTGATGGAGTTGCTGCGCGGAAAAAAAACGCTGGTGCTGGGCCCGTCGGGCGCAGGCAAAAGCAGCCTGACCAATCTGCTGGTGCCCCATGCGCGGGTGCTGACGGCCGAGATTTCGCAAGCGCTGAACTCGGGCAAGCACACCACCACCAGCACGACGCTGTACTGGGTCGATGAAGCCAGGACGACGGCACTGATTGACTCGCCGGGTTTTCAGGAGTTTGGCCTGCACCACATTGACCCGATGCAGCTGGCCAACTACATGCCCGACTTCAAGGCCCACGCACAGGACTGCAAGTTCTACAACTGCACCCACCTGCATGAGCCGGGCTGCGGCGTGATTTCAGAGGTCAAATCGACCGCTGGCGCAAGCAGCATCAGCGCCAGCCGCTATCGTTTGTATAGCGAACTGTTTGCCGAGCTGTCGCAGACCCGGTATTGAAAAAGCAAGACAGTTGCGGGCATGTTTCAGCCCAGCAGCCGCGCCAGCGTCAGCAGTGCGAGCAGAACCATCCAGAGCACCACCGAACGCCACACCAGCCCCACGACGCTGCGAAGGTGCGCCACTTCAGGCTCGCGCCCCGGCGTCGATGCGGTGATGACCGTGTCTTCAGTATCCAGTCCGCCGGCCTCGAACCCCTGGGAAATTCCGGGTGAAAACACCGCTTTGAGCGCTTCACCGCCCAGGCGGACATTGACCGCGCCGGAGGTGGCGGCAAGGATCAGCCCGTCGTTGCGGTTTGCCGTGGCAGCCGTAGCCTCGGCGGGAAAACGCTGGGTGTAGTTGCGCCAGGCGTCGATGGCATCTTCAAAACTCCCGACTACCGCAAACCCCAGCGAGGTGACGCGCGAAGGCACGAAGTCAATCACGCCCCAGGCGCCGGTAGCCACTCGCTGCAGGGCCGGGCTGGCGCCTTCTCCGGGGTTTTTGCCCTTGTAAGTCCAGTAACGCGCCACAAACTCGCTCATGCGGTAAAGCACAGCCCCTGCAGGCCCCAGACCCAATGCGGCCAACACCGAAAACCAGCCCAGCACGCCAAACACATGGCGGTGTGCGGCAAGAACCGAGTATTCAATAACGTGGCGGACGATTTCACTGCGCGGCAGTTCGCTGGCATCGACCTGGCGCCACTCTGCCAGCAAGTCACGCGCCGTGGCTTCGTCGCCGTCGTCCAGCGCATCACGAATATCGGTGAAGTAATGGCTGAACTGGCGAAAACCCAGCGTGACATATAAAACCGCCACGCTCCAGGCAAAGGCCAGTAATACATTGACCCGCCAGAGCAGCCAATGCACCAGCAGCGTGACCAGCGTGGGAACAATGACGGCGAAAGTCCAGGTGATCCATCCGTGATGTGGCTTGCCGGCGTCAAGGCTGCGATGAGCCCAGCGCGCCAATCCCAAAAAACCGGCATGAACCCAGTTGCCACGGGCCAGAGGACGGGCCTGCTCCAGGATGAGTGCAAACAAAACGGCAAAAAAGCTCATGCCAAATCATAACGGCGTCAGGTGCTAAGACGCCGACTTTGTTACCCTGCGCATTCCGTCAACGCCATGACCTAAGCGCTGAGAAAACGGTAGAAGTTACGCAGCATGCCAGCTGTCGCGCCCCAGATGTAGCGCTCCCTTGATTCGCTGCCGGCCGCTTCGTCCACCGGATCGGTGTACGGCATGGAAAGCCACTGGCGGAACACGCCGTCGAACTTGGTTTCGTGACGGCGGTGATGCGCAGGGTTCATCAGAAACCTGAGCGGCACTTCAAACACATCTGCCACCTCCCCGGGGTTGGGCTGCAGTTGAAAGCCGGGTTTTACCAGGGCCACCACGGGGGTAATGATGAACGCCGAACCCGTCACATAAATCGGCAAGGTTCCCAGCACCTCCACATGATGGCGCGGCAAGGCAATTTCTTCCTGCGCTTCACGCAAGGCGGTCTCCACCGCATCCTGGTCGGTCTCGTCGGTGCGGCCGCCGGGAAAGGCAATCTGGCCTGAATGGGTGGATAAATTGGTCGAGCGCTCGGTCAGCAGCAAGGTGAGCTCGTCGCGCATCACCAAGGGCAGCAGCACGGCTGCAAGCGCCGGTTGCCGGTTGGAAAATTTCTTTTCCACGCTGTGCTCAGGCGTCCAGAGCGGCGGATGCCGGAAGCGCTCGCGCAGGGCTTGCGGCGTGAGACGGTCCAGCGCAACGCCAGCGAGGTGGCTATCAATTCCCAATACCGGAATGGTGCGGGGATCAAACAGGGGCAAGGGCTTGGAAGAGTTCATGAGAGGACAGGATAACAAGCATAAAAAAGCCGCTCATTTGAGCGGCTTTTCGAGGGTAAAAACTGCTGTTATGCAGCCTTGACGCCCAGCTTTTCCTTGATACGTGCAGACTTGCCGCTGCGGCTACGCAGGTAGTACAACTTGGCGCGACGCACATCGCCACGGCGCTTCACTTCAATCTTGGCGATCAGCGGGCTGTACACCTGGAACGTACGCTCAACGCCTTCTCCATTGGAGATTTTTCGAACGATGAAGCTCGAATTGAGGCCGCGATTGCGCTTGGCAATCACAACACCTTCAAAAGCCTGCAAACGCTTGCGGGTACCTTCAACCACGTTCACGCTCACGATGACGGTGTCGCCAGGAGCATAAACAGGAATGGTTTTGTTCAGGCGGGCAATTTCTTCCTGCTCAAGGGTCTGGATCAGATTCATGATTTTTCCATCTAACTTTTTTCGTTCATTCACGCGCTACGCTAAAGACCGCAAATC
>JAYWDL010000163.1:0-5797 GCA_043779865.1 Polaromonas sp. | reverse complement strand
AAGCTGGGCTGCCAGGGCAGATAAGGGGGGTAACGTGTTTGGAGGGAGGGCCGGCGCAGGGCCGACCACGACGTAGTGCAGCATTACCGGGGGCGCCGGGTCTGAATGCCATGCCTGCCAGGTGACGAGAAAGTTCCGCCAGCTGGGGGGCGCCACGTCAAGAAGCGCAAACGCGCGCTGTGCCGCCCAGGCCCCCGGCAGACAGAGAGCGTTTAAAAAGGTCTCAGGCACTCGGGGGCACGTAGCCCTGCACGGCGTCGGCGCCACCTTCAAAAAAGTGTTTCTCCATCTGTCGCGTCAGGTACTGGCGGGCGCGCGCATCGGCCAGATTGAGCCGGTTTTCATTGACCAGCATGGTTTGCTGCTTCATCCAGTCAGCCCAGGCTTGTTTGCTGACTTCTTCCCAGATGCGCTTGCCCAGCGGGCCGGGGTACGGCGGGAAATCAAGACCTTCAGCTTCGTGGCCGAGTTTGATGCATTTGACGAGACGTGCCATTGAGAGTTTCTTTCTTGAAGAGGTAGTTATAGATGAATTGGATATAAAGAACTGAATTTTTAATCGTTTCAGTTTTTAATGAATGCTTCCAGAATCCAGTTCTTCATTCATTCGCATGCAAATGCAAAGAACCCGGAAAGCAGAACATGACTACACGCCGCCATTTTATGAACCTTTCCCTCAGCGCGGCATTGGCCGTGGCACTGGCAGGGTCCGCCATCGGCGTTTATGCCCAGCAGCCGCCTGTCACGCTGCTCAATGTGTCCTACGACCCGACCCGCGAACTGTACGTGGACTTCAACGCCGCGTTCATCAAATACTGGAAAGCCAAGGCTGGCCAGGACGTGAGCATCAAGCAGTCGCACGGCGGCTCGGGCAAGCAGGCCAGATCGGTGATTGACGGGATTGACGCCGATGTCGTGACGCTGGCGCTGGCCGGCGATGTGGATGCGCTGGTCACGCATGGCGGTCTGGTTTCCAGGGACTGGCAAAAACGCCTCAAGCAAAATTCGGCGCCCTACACCTCGATCATCGTGTTTCTGGTCCGCAAGGGCAACCCCAAAGGCATCAAGGACTGGGACGACCTGGCCAAACCCGGCGTTGCCGTCATCACGCCCAACCCCAAAACCTCGGGCGGCGCCCGCTGGAACTATCTGGCCGCTTGGGAATTCGCCAAGCGCAAGAACGGCGGCAGCGACGCCAAGGCCAGGGAGTTTGTTGCCAGCCTCTACAAAAACGTTCCGGTGCTCGACACCGGTGCACGCGGCTCCACCATTACCTTTGTGCAGCGCAACGTCGGCGACGTGCTGCTGGCCTGGGAAAACGAAGCCTTCCTGGCGCTGAAGGAGTTTGGCGCCGACAGGTTCCAGGTGGTGGTGCCGTCCATCAGCATCCTGGCCGAGCCCACGGTCACGGTGGTGGACAGGAATGTCGATAAAAAGGGAACCCGCGCCGTGGCAACCGCCTACCTCGACTACCTGTATTCCGACGAAGGCCAGGACATTGCCGGCCGCAATTACTACCGCCCGACCGGCGAAAAGGCCAAAGCCAAGTACGCCAGCCAGTTTCCCCGGCTGACGCTCTTCACGATCGACCAGGGTTTTGGCGGCTGGACCAGGGCCGACAAGGAGCATTTTGCCGACGGCGCATCGTTCGACCAGATTTACACGCAGAAGTAGGCGGCAAACCGACGCCATCGATTGGGCCAGCAGTCATCCAGATCATTTACAGAGAACCTGCGTGAGCGCAGCAATCTGCAGTTTGCTAGCAAATCAGGAGTTGATTGCGCCCGCAGAATAAGCGCTGGAGGCTTTTTTCTTATAAAGGCTGGGCTAAAGCAGGACTTTCGGCTCTGCAGATGAGGGCAACATAAAGACCTCGCGAAAAGCGCGGGTAGTGACTTTAATCATTTTAAGCGGTAAAATACGGCTCCACCCCACGACAGACAAGCACCGCAAGCTATAAAAAATATAGCATTTAGTGCTTTCCAGGCTGGGTTCAAGCTGGCTCGACAGCTAATCCAGACCCGGTGATGCTGCCTGGCAGAGTGCTTGAATTTGGGGAAGGAACCCCCAGATATTTATCATGAACGCCACCAAACCAAACCCCCGTAAAACTGATTTGACCGTGACCCATGTGCTCGCCGAGTTGCTTGAGCGTCTGGAGCGAAGCGCGGAGCCTGTCGGTGCCGAGCAGTACCGCTCCGTGGTGCAGCATCTGGTCAATGAACTGGGCGATGTGGAGCCGGGTGTGGCGCTGGGTGCTTTGCTCGATACGCATCCGGCCGCCGCCGAGTTGTATGAAAACGTCAATTACCAGTATGCAGGGCTTTGCCGCTCAGCGCTGGACGCCTCGCTTGCTGCGGAGCAGCAGGCCAAAGAGGTCCTGGACCGGGCAATGCGCCGGGTCATGGGCCGTTCAACCATCCAACCCAAGGAAGATCCAAACCATGGCAAGAGCTGACGCCAAAACCGCCGTACTCGCAGACGGCCTGCGCTACAAATCCAAGGTATCGGGTTCGCCCTTTGCAGCCACCACCTCGTTTGGGGCGGCCACTATGTCGTGCTTCATGTGCGGCAAGCACCGCGCCCGCTCCCTGATGGGCACCCGAAAAGTGCTGGGTAAATCCCAGGCCGTGTGCTCGCCTTCCTGCAAGGGGCTGGATGAAGCACTGGAGGCGGCGGCGGCTGCTGCTGCTGCAGCAGTTGCCTAACTGACTGGCCAGCAGCTTGCCTGTATTGCCTCAGCAGCCCATTGATGCTGATTGCGGCAAGCGGCGCATACTGAGCAGACTGTGCGCTGTCAAGGCGCCGTTGAAAGGGAACCTCATGAGCACCCATTCCAAACCTGACCGGCGGCTGCTTCCTGACGAAGCCACCGATCACATTCTTGGGCCGGCTTCTGCGCCGGTCACGCTCATTGAATACGGCGATTTCGAATGTCCGTCGTGCTTGCAGGCCCATGGCGCGCTGCAGATCCTGCGCTCGCATTTTGGTTCCAACTTGCGCTTTGTGTTTCGCCACTTTCCGTTGCGCGAGGTGCATCCGTACGCCGAACTGGCTGCCGAAGCGGCTGAAGCGGCAGGCGCTCAGGGCAAGTTCTGGCCGATGTACGAGTTGCTGTTCACGCACTCGCAGCACCTGAAGGAAAAGCATCTGCTCGACTACGCCGGGCAGTTGGCGCTGGACCTGCCGCGTTACCGTAACGAGATCAATGACCACGTTTATCTGCAGCGGGTGCAGGAGCACATGCAGGGCGGGCGGCATCTGGGCGTTCGCTCAGCGCCTGCGTTTTACGTCAACGGCATTTTCACTGATGTGTCGTTCGGCCTGCAGCGACTGCATGAGGCGGTTGACAGGGCGTTGCAGCAGAACTGACCGCGGCAGGCAAGCTAAAGGGGCGGTGCATGGCCCGATAATAAGGCGCTACCGAGTCACGTCCGCAAGGGGTGATACCGCATCAAACCGCCCCACACAAGGACATCCCCGTGAGAAAAACCTATACCCTCAAGATTGAAGGCAAAAACCGCGATCGCCTGCTGGATGCCAGCAAACACGATATCCGAAAATACGTTAAACGCGAGCGCGGCCGTCCTTTGCCCGAAGGCGTGGACTTTTGGGACTTTGATTGCAAGTTCGGCAGCAACGAAGCCACCGCGTCGGTGGTTCACTTTGCCACGCTAATGGGTCTGATCGATACGGTTGCCCAGGAAGGCGGCGAGCAGTTTTATGTCGAAGTGGTCACCAGACACGGCCACCGCACTGCCAAACCGCACGGCGCTGAAGTTGCCGCCAACGACGACTTCGAATAAGGCGCTTCGATTCCATCCGCCGGGCGTGTCGCAGCTTATTTGTCCTGCTGTGATTGCGTCCGGGCAGCGGTTTCACGCAGCTTGTCTTTTTTGCTCGGGCGCTTGCCTTTAATACCGCCGTTTGACAAGGGATCAGCCGCATTAGGCTGCCGACTTTCAACCGGCTCAAAGCCTGCAACCTGTTCACGCGGCACGCTCAGGCACTGACGTTTTTCAATCAGCCGGAAATGCGCTTCGGTATCGGCGCTGACAAAACTGATGGCGACTCCGCTTTCGCCCGCCCGGCCGGTGCGGCCAATGCGGTGCGTGTAATCGACTGATGAGCGTGGCAGGTCGTAGTTCACCACCACCGGCAACTGTGCAATATCGATGCCGCGAGCTGCCACATCGGTTGCCACCACGACCTGCAAAATCTTCAGCTTGAAATCCTGCAGCACCTGGTTGCGTTTGCCTTGGCTCAATTCGCCGTGAAAGGGCTCCGCTTCAATGTCGGCCTTGCGCAGTTTGTCAGCAACGATTTCGGCGGCATGCTTGGTCGCCACGAACACCAGCACCCGGCTCAAACCCTCGGTTTGCACCAGATGGCGCAGCAACTGGGTACGCCGGCTGGCATCGACCTCAATGGCGCGCTGCACAATGTCGGGCTCGGCTTGCGGCGCGGCCTGCACTTCAATGCGCAAGGGGTCGTGCAACATGTTTTCGGCCAGCGCTTCAATGGCAGGCGGAAAGGTGGCCGAGAAAAACAGGTTCTGGCGCTGCGCTGGCAGCAACGCCAGAATGCGGCCCAGCTCTTCGCCAAAACCCAGGTCGAGCAGGCGGTCGGCTTCATCGAGCACCAGCGTGCTGACCGAAGCGAGTGTCAGCGCGTTGTGGCCGATCAGGTCGATCAGGCGGCCCGGCGTGGCGACCACGATGTCGGCGCCGCCGCGCAGGTTCATCATTTGCGGGTTGATGGAAACACCGCCAAACACCACCGCCACCTTGACTCGCTGCGGCAGGTATTTGGCCAGGCTGACGATGGCTTCCCCGACCTGCGCCGCCAGTTCGCGCGTGGGCACCAGAATCAGGCCGCGTACCCGGCGTGGCGTGCCAGCAGCCGCTTGGGCCAGCTGATGCAGCATTGGCAAGGCAAAGGCAGCTGTTTTGCCAGAGCCGGTCTGGGCCGAGCCGACCACATCGCGGCCTTGCAAAATCGCGGGTATCGCTGCCGTTTGAATGGCAGTGGGCGCAAGGTAGCCTTTTTCGGTGATGGCACGTAACAGGGCGGGCAACAACGCGGACGAAAAGCCGAGTGACGAAAATGGCATGAAGAGGTGCTCAGGAAGTGAAGGGCAGAAGGACAGAAGTGCCAAAAGGGGAAGCAAGGGCAAGCAAGGCTTAACAGGTCGCATGCCGCTTTGGGGGTAGCGATGCGCTCTCCCACGCGAACACGCAATTTTAAGCCTCTACCTCTGGATCAGGCTTGTCCTGGAACCCGGCGGCAAGCGCTGGCGCTGGCGGGGGCACAGCGGCGTTAACGGCATACAGCGTTGCAGAAAATGAAAATAAAATCGAAGGCGCTATATAAATAATAGCTGCTTGTCTCGGTACTGCATGCGCTAACAGCCTTTTTTTTTAAAACCGGGAAATTGAGCAGGATATTTTGCGACCTCCACCCGTCAACTTCGCTTGGCGTGTCGACGTCCCGTGGCCGGCAGGCAAGCTTCTTTTTCATCCTGCCGCATTGCTGATTCAATGCGAAATTATTCAGCTTTCCAACATTCGTGACGCGGATATTGTCACGAATTGTGGAAAACGCAATAGAAATGGAATTGCACCGTCGCCTGGATAATTTACTGATCGCAGATACTGCCAGCTGGACGCTTTTATACGCAACGGCCTGCCGGCCCTCTGGAGATGCTATGGATGCCTCCCTCCTTCGGGACAAGCGAGTTAGAGCGCTGAAGGTCGCTAAACAGCCGTCTATCAGGAAAGCAAACCCGACATATCAG
>JAYWDL010000162.1:0-5818 GCA_043779865.1 Polaromonas sp. | reverse complement strand
CTGTCGCCCGGATTCGTGGTCGGCGACGAGGCAGTGCCTGTGCCACTGCTGGAGGCGTTCCAGAAGGGCCTGCAGGCTACGGTGCCGCTGATCATCGGCAGCAACCGCGACGACGCCAGCGTGGCAGTTGCGTTCGGTATCGACCCGGCGCAGCTGGTGCGCAGAATGGGCAGGGCGCGCATCCTTATTCAACCCCTTTACCCTGGCGTCACGGATGCGGCTCAGTTGGGCCGGGAGGTCGCGCGAGACGTCGTTTTTACTGCCTTTGCACGCCGCATCGCCTACTTGCACAGCAGAAAATCTGCCACCTGGCGCTACTATTTCAGTCATGCGAGCGCAGTTCATGGCGCCGAGATTCCTTTTGTCCTGGGGACCGCCCGGCAGTGCCAGTGCATAGGCAGGCCGGTAACGCCTGTTGACCTGGCCGTCGAGCGCCGGCTCGGCGATCGATGGACTGTCTTCGCGATCAGCGCAAAGCCCGATGGCGACGTGCTGTGGCCGCCAGACAATCGAGTGCGCGGCCTGGCCCTTGAAATCGGCGAGCAGGAGACGCCGCGCCCGGCATTCATGAGCACGCGTTTGAATGCGTTGATCACCGGCCTGAATCTGGCGGGGAGCCGCAGCGCAAGGCAACAGCCGTCGGGAAGATAAAGCCGGACGCGAACAGATCACAGGCGCCGGGCTCAGCAGCTGAAAACCCGGTCTTGCGTCGTCACCGAATCAAGGTCTGGCCGCGCCCAGCGTGAAGTAAAACGTCGCGCCTTGACCCAATGCCGACTCGGCCCAGACCCGGCCGCCGTGGCGGGCAATGATGCGCTCCACTGTCGCCAGGCCAATGCCGGTGCCGGCAAATTCAGTCTGCGAATGCAGGCGCTGGAAAGCACCAAACAGCTTTTCGGCATAGGCCATGTCAAACCCGGCTCCGTTGTCGCGCACAAAGTAAACCATTTCGCCTGCGCTGCCTTTTTCACGACCCACTGTAATCTGGGTGGTCACCTGCCCCCCGGTGAACTTCCAGGCATTGGCCAGCAAGTTGTCGAGCACCTGCTTGAGCAGCCGGGCATCGCCCTGCGCCAGCAGGCCTTTTTCAACCTGCAACCGTGTCACCCTGCCCGGTTCAAGCTCCTGAAAACCGGCCAGCAGCGCCTCGGCCTGGGCACTGAGGTCAACCGACTCCCAGCGCAGGCTGGAGCGAGAGACCTGCGCCAGCGAAAGCAGCGCATCGATCAGCTCTCCCATCTGCCCGACGCCGGCACGAATACGCGCAAGGTAATGCCGGCTGCGCTCGCTCAATGGCGCCTCGCCCGGCTTGTCCGCCGTCTTTTCAAGCAGGTTGCTGAATCCGTCAATCGCACTGAGCGGGCTGCGCAGGTCATGGGAGACCGAATAGGAGAATGTCTCCAGTTGCTGGTTGGCAAACTCCAGCTGCGCAGTGCGCCGCTGTACCCGCTCTTCAAGGCTTGAATTGAGTTGCAGGATTTCCTCGCGCGCACGCTTGCGTTCACGAATGTCAGTCTCGATTCCCATCACGCCGTTGACCTGGCCGTGTGCATCGCGAACGACCGTACACCGCATCTCGACACTCACCGCCCCGCCGTCGCGGGCAAGTTGCTCGACCTCGCCGCTCCAGTCGCCGTCAGCGGCCAGGATCTGGTCGATGACATCGATGAGCACCTGCGGGCTCCGGTACATGACGTCTTCCATGGTTTTGCCCAGCACCTCTTGCGCCGACCAGCCATACAGGCGCTCGGCGCCCTTGTTCCAGAAGCGCAGCGTCCGGTCCAGGTTGCGCACCACGATGGCATCGTGTGCCAGATCGAGCAGCGAAGCCTGCTCGCCGAGCTTGACGGTTGCCTGGCGCACGGCCTCCTCGATGCGCCGGCGCTCCAGGCGGGCGCGCAGGCTGCCGATGCCGAAGGCCAGGTTGTCGGCAAGCTCCTGCAGCAGCTTGACCTCTTCGCTTGAGAACTGCTGAATTTCGCCGGCATACAGACACAGCACGCCGAAACTGCGCTGTTCGCTGTTCAACGGCAAAAAGATGGCGCTGAGGTAGCCGCGTTGCAGCGCAGCTTCGTGCCAGTAAAAATGATTGTCGGCCTTGCTGATGTCGCCGCTGTGCTGCGGCTGCCCGCTACGAATGGCCTGACCGGCAGGGCCCTGACCCTCAGGCTGGTCGTCCCGCCAGCAGAGCTTGATTGCAGCGAGGTAGCCTGACTCCTCACCCGCATGGGCCACCGGCTTGATACTCTGCGCCTCATCATCCTGCGCATAGCCCACCCAGGCCATCCGGTAGCCTCCTGCATCAACGGCCAGGCGGCAAACTTCAGCCAGCAAGGTCGCTTCGTCATCAATCCGGTTCATGGCGATACTGGAACGGCTGAGCATCTGCAGCGCCCGGTGGGTAGCGGCCAGCGCCAGGTCTGCGAGCTTGCGCCCGGTAATGTCGCGCGAGGTTCCCACAATACGCTCGATCTGGCCCGCCGTGTTCATGACAGGATAGGAATGCTCACGTATCCAGCGTGTCTGGCCATCGGGCAAAAGGAAACGAAACTCTATATCTGTCGTTTCCCCGGCGCGGCTGCGTTGTCGGCTCGACTTGAGAAGGGCAAGATCCTCTGGAGCGACTGCGTTAACGTAAGACAGCGGGTTGGCGTACAGGCTCTCGCAGCTGCGTCCCGAAATTTTTTCGTACCCCGGACTGATATAAAGCAGGCGGTTGCTACGGCTATCAAAACTGTAAAAAACGTCTTCGGTATTTGCTGCAAGCTCGCGAAAGCGTGCTTCGCCAGCAACAAGGGCGGCTTCGGCGCGCGCACGCTCCAGGGCAAGGCTGGCCAGTCGCGTGGCCGTTGCGATCAACTCCAGATCCTTGACTTGAGGCCTGCCCGTCGGCTGGCGGTAAATCGCGAAGGTAGCCAGCACCTCGCCGTCGCTTGACAGCACTGGCGTTGACCAGCAGGCGTGCAATCCGTGCGCCAGCAGCAGCTCCCTGTAATCCTGCGTGAGCAGGTCATGCTCGACGTCTTCAACCACCACGCTCTGCTTGCGGAACGCTGCTGTCCCACAGGCGCCTCCCCCTTCAGCGATAGGCAAGGCGCCAATCGCCTGAACAAAGTCTTGCGGCAGGCTGGGCGCGCTGCCATGGCGCAGCTGCTCACCCTCAACCAGCAGGATGGAACACAGACTGCCGCTTGAGCTTTTCTCGATCAAGCTCACAATCGCATCGAGCGATTGGTGCAGGGGCGCACTTCGCGCAATCAAAATGAGCACCTGCTCCTGCCCGACCGCAAAGATTTCAGCCGCCTTGAGTTCGGTGATGTCGTTAAAGACTGCAATGCCTCCGATCAGCTGCTGGTTTGTGTCATACAACGGCCGGGCGCTCATCCTCAAAATCCTGTCCTCGACACCGGGCCTGCGAAGCAACATCTCCCGGCTATCAATGCTGATACCGCGCAGGGCCTGCACCAGAGGGCGATCGGACAAAGGGTAAGGCGTTTTACCGTCCAGCAGCAGAAGTTCATGGTTAAGCCGCCAGTCCTCCAGCGAGACACCCGCCTGGAGCACGGAGCCATAGTGTTTGCCGGCACTGGCATTGACCCGCAGAAAACGGCCTTCAGTATCGACAGCGATGACACCGTCACTCATGCTGTTGAGGATCAGGTCCAGCAAAACCCGTTCCTTGTCCGCATGGCGCAGGGCAGCGTCCAACTCGCTCCTTTGGGCCTGCAGGGACTCGGCCATGCGGTTGAAGGCCAGGCCAATCTGGCCCATCTCATCCTGATTCCGACGGCCAAGCCTGACGCGTGCTTCCAGGTTGCCACGAGCGAGTTCGTTGGCCTCTTTCAAAATCGTATTGGCAGGATTGACCACAAGACGCTTTCCCATGGCCCACGCACAGACTATGCCAAAAGCGGTCAGGCCCAACAGGGCTGCGAGATCACCCTGCAGCAATCCGCGCGGGCCAACCGTAATCACCTCACGCGGTACGCTGATGGCCACAAACACTTCGCCATTCGCAGCACCGCTCACCGGGGCATAGGCATAGACCCGCTCAACGCCGCCGGAATCAACCGCTTCGCGCCCGCCCGGCTGCCGGGCCTGTGCAGCCTGCAGCACAAGTGGATCCTGCTCGGGTGTGCCCGCCAGGCCCGCACTGGACGGGTAGGCTGCCAGCACAACGCCGCGCCGGTCGAGCACCCGTAACTGCGCACCGTCCAGAAGCTTGCCAGCACTCAAGGCCTCCTGCACCGCAGTGATCTTTACTGCAGCAAAGGCAACACCGTTAAAGATACCGCCGCTGCTGTACACAGGAATGCTGAAGGCAATGCCAGGCTGGCCGCTGATGCCAGTGCCATATTCGCCGACCGAGAACTTTTGCGTGGCCAGCACTTGCTTGAAGTAGGGCCGGTCATTCCCATAACCATCGACATCAGAGCCCAGAGCGCGACAGAAAATTTTGCCGTCCAGGCCTACAAGGCCCAAATTGGCATAGCTTGAATCCTGGGATTGCAGGTTTTTGAGGTATTGCATGCACATCGGATAGTGCCGCTCCTTGATCGAAGGGGCGCTGGCAATACTGCCCAGAAGCTGGGCGACGCGGTCAATCAGGTGCTGTTGATTCGCGGCGGCAAGCAGTGCTTCAGACTGCAGGTTGGCCTGCGCCTGTATGACGGCCGCCCGCTGGTTCTTTGCGGCTGAATAAGCAAACAGGCCAAAGACAGGAAGCAGCGCAAGCAGCACCAACAAAACCAGACGCGACCTTAGACCGAGCCAACTCAGCATGTCATTACCTTAAAGTCTTTTGCGGGACGACGTGTCATGCAGCCGCCGATGGTACATGGCGCATAAAGTGGCGGGTTTTGCAGGCCGTCATCAATCACGGTGAACTTCCTGATTCGCGCCGCAGTGGTTTGCCCGGCAACTCAAGTCACCAGAAATCGGGCCGCGATTGCGTGAGTGCCGCCGTCAGCGCGTCAAGCACCCCGGCCTGCAGGTTCCAGCAGTGCGCGTAAAGCTGGATCAGAACCGTTAAATTTCCCTGTTAATCAAAGGCAGCGTCCTTCACACTTGCAGGCTGGAAAGGGCAGGCATGAAAGTTGTTGTTTTGGGCGCTGGCATTATTGGCGTGAGTACCGCCTGGCACCTGCTTGAGCGCGGCCATGAGGTCACGGTGGTTGACCGGCAGCCCGAGGCAGCGCGGGAAACCAGCTTTGCCAATGCGGCGCAGATTTCGGTCAGTTACTGCGAACCCTGGGCCAACCGGGATGCGCCGCTGAAGGCGCTGAAATGGATGTTTCGCGACGATGCGCCGCTGCTGTTTCGTCCCCGGTTGCCGTTTGGCGAAGGCTGGCAGCAATGGCGCTGGGGCCTGCAGTTTCTGGCGCAATGCAATGACGCTGCGTTCGAGCGCAATGTGCAGCAACTCGTTGCGCTGGGCTCTTACAGCCACACCGCCCTCAAGGAAGTGGTGCAGGCCACCGGCATTGAATACAACCGCCTGGAGCGCGGCATTGCACACTTCTACACCGAGCAGAAGGCCTTTGATGCTGCTGGCGACGCTGCCGCGCTGATGCGCAAATATGGCGTGGCGCGCCAGGTGGTGAGTACGTCCGAGTTGTTGAAGATCGAGCCGGCCTTTACCCCGTTTGCCCACCGCATTGTGGGCGGCACCTTTACTGCCAGCGACGAAAGCGGCGATGCCCGTGTTTTCACGCAGTCGCTGGCCCAGCGCTGTGCCGGGCGGGGCGCCGAGTTCCTGTACAACCATGACATCGTTCGCCTTGAAAAAGTGGGCAATGCTATTAATTCAGTAGCTATC
>JAYWDL010000161.1:0-5836 GCA_043779865.1 Polaromonas sp. | reverse complement strand
GCGCGGCGAATTCGAGGAAGACCGGCGCTGGATGATGCAGGCCCAGGTCGTGCGCGACGGCCACTGCGTTTTCAGCGCGACCGCCATGAACGACGTCGTCGTCAATCGCGGCGCGACCTCCGGCATGGTAGAACTGCGCGTCGAAGTCGATGGCCGCTTTGTGGCGAACCAGCGAGCCGACGGCCTGATCATTGCCTCGCCGACCGGCTCCACTGCCTACGCATTGTCTGCAGGCGGCCCTTTGCTGCATCCGTCCATTGCCGGCTGGGTGCTGGTGCCGATTGCCCCGCATACTTTATCCAATCGCCCTATCGTGCTTTCAGACACAGGCGAGATTGCTATTGAATTAGTAGCAGGCCGCGATGCCAGCGCCAACTTTGACATGCACTCGCTGGCCAGTTTGATGCACGGTGACCGCATCACTGTCAGGCGTTCAGCGCACCAGATGCGTTTCCTGCATCCCAGGGGATGGACCTACTTTGACACCTTGCGAAAAAAGCTTCACTGGAATGAAGGCGTCGCCTGAGTCCAGCCCCCTGGCATGGCAGGAAATGAGTTATGAGCCTTAAAAGCATTTCCCTTCGCGATTTCGTCATCGTTCGCGAGATGGACCTGGATTTGTCGGACGGCTTTACGGTGCTTACCGGCGAAACCGGAGCCGGAAAATCGATCTTGATTGGTGCGTTGCAACTGGTCCTCGGTGCCCGTTCCGATGCGGGCGTGGTGCGCGAAGGCGCTGCACGCTGCGAAATCAGCGCCGAATTCGACTGCGTTCCCAGCCTGGCGCCATGGCTTGAGCAATCGGGTTTTGAAATGGACGAAACCCTGTTGCTGCGCCGCACAATTGACGTGCAAGGCAAGAGCCGGGCCTGGATCAATGGCAGCGCAGCCACTGCCACCCAGCTCAGGGAAATTGCCAGCCAGCTGGTGGATATTCATGGCCAGCATGCCTGGCAAAGCCTGACGCGCCCCGAAGCAGTACGCGGCCTGCTCGATTCGTATGCAGACGTCACCACCGAGGAGCTGTCTTTACGTTGGCAACAGTGGCGTGTGGCCCAGAAAACACTGGCGCAGGCGCAGGGTGTGCAAGACAGCCTGCAACGTGACCGGGAGCGGCTGGCGTGGCAAATCGGCGAGTTGGACAAGCTCGCGCCCGGCATGCAGGAATGGGAAGAGCTCAATGCCCAGCACGGACGACTGTCGAATGTTCAGGCCTTGCGCGAGGCAGTCCAAACCGCAGTCGATGCCTTGCAGGAATCCGACGACAACGCCAGCACCCTGCTTGGCCGCGCCATTACCTCACTACAAAATCAGGAGCATATAGAGCCCGATTTCAAAGGGCTGGTAGAGGTTTTGAACACTGCACTGGCGCAAATGGAAGATGCAGTGCATTCATTGCGCGGCTACGCAAGGCATGCCGAAGTGGAGCCGCAGCGGCTGGCTGAACTGGACGGGCGTCTGGCCCAATGGGTCAGCCTGGCACGTCGCTACAAGCGCCCGCCTGCCGAGCTGCCTGAATTGCTGGCATCCTGGCAGCTTGAGTTGCAAAAGCTTGATGAAGCGGCGGACCTGGTTCAGCTTGAAAAAAACGAAGCCCATGCCCGGTCATCCTACCTGCAGGAAGCCCGCAAGATTTCCAGCTTACGCAATCAAGCCGCTCCCCTGCTCGCCAAAGCCATTACCCAGGCCATGCAGGGCCTGGGAATGCAGGGCGGCAGGTTCGAGGTGCTTCTCACCCAGCTGGAGCAACCGGCCCAGCAGGGGCTGGAACAGGCTGAATTTCTGGTCGCAGGCCACAGCGGCAGTACGCCAAGGCCGGTTGGAAAGGTCGCATCGGGCGGTGAGCTGTCCCGTATTGCCCTGGCCATTGCCGTCACCACCAGCCAGTTGGGACAGGCGCAAACACTGATTTTTGACGAGGTGGATTCAGGCGTGGGCGGCGCGGTGGCTGAAACTGTGGGCCGCTTGATGAATCAGCTGGGCAAAGACCGGCAGGTGATGGCAGTGACCCATTTGCCGCAGGTTGCCGCTTTTGCTAACCAGCATTTGGTAGTGGCCAAGCGCACGGACAATGGCATGACCTTCAGCAGGGTCGATCATGTGAGCGGCGAGCAGCGTGTCACCGAGATTGCCCGGATGCTGGGCGGTGAGCGGCTGTCCGGCACCACGCTGGCGCATGCCCAAGAAATGCTGGGCCAATGCCCGCCAGGCAACATTTAGCTTGCGGTCTTGATACCATGAGACGCATGAATACTCGTTCTCTGGCTTATTCGAAAACACCTCTGCTGGATGAAAGCGCCAAAGTTCAACGGCTGTTTCCAGGGCGGCAAAGATTGGGGGCATGGAAATGATCCTCATCACCGGCATGTCGGGCTCCGGGAAATCGGTCGCGCTGCATGCGCTCGAAGACGCAGGCTACTACTGTGTGGACAATCTCCCGCCGGAATTGCTGTCTTCTTTTGTAGCGTTGAAGCGGCCGCATAACGCGCCCAAGGTCGCCATCGCAATGGACGTGAGAAGCGCCACTTCCCTTCCTTTGGTGCCGCAGCAACTCAAGGAGTTGCAGGCGCAAGGCGTGGAGGTGCAGTCACTCTTTCTGGATGCCAACACCGACACCCTGGTGCGACGCTTTTCAGAAACCCGGCGGCTTCATCCATTGTCAAGAATCGACGCCACCGACCAGCATCGGGCACTGGTCGATGCCATCGAACTGGAACGCGCTCTGCTGAGCGAGATGCGCGAGCAGGCCCATGTGATTGACACCAGCATGATCCGTTCGGCGCAGTTGCAGGGTTATGTGAAGGCGCTCGTCCAGAATCCGGGACGCCAGCTGACGCTGGTGTTTGAGTCATTTGCCTTCAAGCGGGGCGTGCCGCTGGATGCCGACTATGTGTTTGACGTGCGGATGCTTCCCAATCCGCACTACGAGGCAGACCTGCGCAACCTGACCGGCCTTGACCAGCCGGTTACCGACTTCCTGAAAGCGCATTCAGAAGTCGAGGACATGTTCAAACATATCGAGCAATTCATTAGCCATTGGCTGCAGGCGCTGGTGCGGGATCACCGCAGTTACGTCACGGTGGCCGTGGGCTGCACTGGCGGCCAGCACCGTTCGGTCTATCTGGTGGAAGCGCTGGCAACAGCGTTCAGCGAGCACTGGCCCACCCTGAAACGGCACCGCGAACTGGATGCTGGCTGAATCCAGCAGCGGGCAATCCGTCTCATCACTGCCAGTTCAAGCAGAAGCATCCTGCGCCAGTAGTTTGCGAATTGGCGCTGGCAAACCCAAACCCGGCCATGCCGCCGGACTGAACCATGCTGCTGGACGAGCTTCTGAGACCATCGTTTCGGGCATGGCCTGATCCGTCTGAAAGCCTGCGATCCACGGTGACATATGCAAATCCTTGTGCGTCAGCACATGGACAAATTTCGGCAGCGCTTCAAACCGTCCGTCCAGGCTTTCGGGTAAAAGCGCTTTCAGCTCCTCATCGCTGTCAAACACAGGCAGGCAATAAAGTCCGCCCCAGATGCCCGGACTGGGACGCTTTTCAAGCCATACCGAGCCATCGGGCTTTTGTGCCCACAACAGGCTCAGCGCTTGCGCGCTGCGTTTGAGTTTTCGGGTTTTGACCGGGTACTTCTCAGGCTCACCGCTTGCCAAGCCCAGGCACAGCGTTTGCACCGGACACAGCAGGCACTTTGGCTGGCGGCCGGTGCAGAGTGTGGCGCCGAGGTCCATCAGCCCCTGCGTGTAACGCGGCATGGTTTCAGGCAAGTCCTGATTGGGCAACAGCCCTGTCGCTCGGTCCCAAAGCGCACGCTCATTGGCGCTTTGCGCCAGATCGGCAGAAAAACCAAGCACCCGCGTAAGCACGCGCTTGACATTGCCATCCAGAATCGCAACACGCTCTCCAAAGCAGAATGAAGCGATGGCCGCTGCTGTTGAGCGGCCTATGCCTGGCAAGGTCTGCAGCTGCACTGCCGAGTTCGGAAACTGCCCGCCATGCAGCGCCATTACTTCCTGCGCGCAGCGATGCAGATTGCGCGCGCGGCTGTAGTAGCCGAGGCCGCTCCACAAGGCCAGCACATCATCCTGCGCCGCAGCGGCGAGCCCGCTGACCGTAGGAAAACGCTCTAAAAAGCGGGCGTAATAGTCAAGGACCGTTGCAACCTGGGTCTGCTGGAGCATGATTTCTGACAACCATACCCGGTATGGATCGCGCGTGTTTTGCCAAGGCAGGCTGTTGCGCCCATGAGTCCGTTGCCAGCGCACTATTTCCCAGGAAAATCCCGAAAGAGCCGAGGGCTTCAGCACAGGCCGACAGCCTGCAGCAGACGTGGGTACATATTGACAGAGCCTCTTGACACTCAGGCCATCTCAGTCAAGGTTTCGCCTGCCTGGGCAGCCGCCGCATCATGCAATTCACAAGGCAAAGGCGGTGCGTGCAGGAGGTGCGAAGTCAGCTCCGTCAATTTGGCGTCGAGTTCCTTGAGCCTGCTTTCCTGGTCATTGATTCCGGCAATCCGCTCATCCAGCCCTGAAGCGGCCTGCTGAATGCGCTCGATGGCCTCCAGCCGGCGCCCAAAGTTGCGACGCCTTTCGCGCAGTTGCGCATCCAGTTGCGACGACGCCGATTTGTTCCAGAGTTCCACTTCACCCAATGCCGATTCGTACACAACACGCAGCCGGGTGCCCAGCGCCCGAACCAGCCGTTCGCAAAAGTCTGCCTGCGAGAGTCTGAGCACATTGCCTATTCCCAGATATTGCAAATGACTGCGCTCTATCAGGTCCATATCTTGTACATGCCGGGTCACGTCCGGTTTTTTGGGTACTTGAAGCGAAAAGCTGAACTCGGCATTGATCTGCCGGAAGGACGCGGTCAGCATTGCCTGGATTTCATCAGTCAGTAACTGCGACTTTTGCAGCCGTTCACGCAGCCGCAAAAAGGTTTTCCCGTAGGTTTTTTTCAGCCGCAGCTTGATGCCCGGCTGTTTGAGCGCAGTCGTCAGTTCGGCCAGTTCGGTCTTGAGCGTGGACGTGCCAAGCAAGGTGACGACATCCCGAAGCAAAGTGAGATGCACCGAGCGCACCGCATGTATTTTGGCGCCGCTGCCGTCAAATTCGGTTTTCTCCTGCTCGATACGCGCGCGCATATGCTTGATGACCGAGACGTTTTTACCCCTCAGGCCGCGCAACTCCAGCATCTGCTCGGCCAGATCACGCCGGCGGATGCGCAGAATGCGTCCAGCTTCGCTTCTGAGCTCGCCAATGCCGGCGGCGACTGCCGACTGAAGGATTTTCTGCCGCTGGCCCATCACGCCCTGTCCCAGGACCACCTCAAGTCCTGGCAACTGGCTGGCCTGCAAAAGCGCCTCGTCCCCAGTCACCTTGGCCACCAGTCCCTTTTGCGCCGAAACCGCAATAACCTGTTCTACCGGCAAGCCCAGGATTTCGGCCGACGTCACTCTTTGCCGGTCAATTTGCGCCTGCACCTGTTCGGGCGTGCTCAGTGCGTCCCACAAGGTGTCAATCTTGTTGAGCACGACCAGGCGCGTATCGCATCCGTCGCCAGCGGTGATCAGGTGTTCACGCCAGATCGAAAGGTCCGATTTGGTGACGCCCGTGTCAGCCGCCAAAATAAACACCACCGCGTGCGCCCGGGGAATCAGGCTCACCGTCAATTCAGGCTCTGCGCCAATGGCGTTCAGTCCCGGCGTATCGAGAATCACCAGCCCCTGCTTGAGCAGCGGATGCGCAATATTGATCAGCGCATGACGCCATCTGGGCACCTCGATCAGCCCGTCGGGGCCGGGAAGCGGGTTGTCTTCAGGGGTG
>JAYWDL010000160.1:0-5845 GCA_043779865.1 Polaromonas sp. | reverse complement strand
TCTGCGTGCCCGAGGAATTTGGCGGGGCGAATCTGGACTACGTCACCCTGGCCCTGGTGCTGGAAGAAATCGCTGCGGGTGATGGCGGCACCAGCACCTTGATCAGCGTGACCAACTGCCCGGTCAACGCGATTCTGCTCAACTACGGCAACGCGGCGCAGAAGAAAAAATGGTTGACTCCCTTGGCGCAGGGGCGGATGCTGGGCGCGTTTTGCCTGACCGAGCCGCAGGTGGGATCGGACGCGTCTGCACTGAAAACCACGGCGGTGAAAGAGGGCGCGGGGTATGTGATCAACGGCGTGAAGCAGTTCATCACCAGTGGCAAAAACGGCGATGTCGCCATCGTCATTGCCGTTACCGACAAAGGCGCGGGCAAGAAGGGCATGAGCGCCTTCATCGTGCCCACCACGGCACCCGGCTACGTGGTGGCCAGGCTGGAAGAAAAGTTGGGCCAGCACAGCAGCGACACCGCGCAGATCAACTTTGACAATTGCCGCATTCCCGCAGAAAACTTGATTGGCGTTGAGGGCGAAGGCTACAAAATCGCGCTGGGCGGCCTGGAGGGCGGACGCATTGGCATTGCCGCGCAAAGCGTCGGCATGGCGCGCAGCGCATTTGAATGCGCGGTGGAATACGCCAAACAGCGGGAGAGTTTTGGGCAGTCGATCTTCAACCACCAGGCAGTGGGTTTCCGCCTCGCTGAGTGCGCTACCAAAATTGAAGCGGCGCGCCAACTCATCTGGCACGCCGCGTCGTTGCGAGATGCGGGCCGGCCCTGCCTGAAAGAAGCCGCCATGGCCAAGCTGTTTGCCAGCGAAATGGCCGAAGAAGTGTGCAGCGCCGCCATCCAGACCCTGGGCGGCTACGGCTATGTGAGCGACTTTCCGGTCGAGCGCATTTACCGCGATGTGCGCGTGTGCCAGATTTATGAAGGCACCTCGGATGTGCAGAAAATCATTATCCAGCGGGCACTGGCTTGAGTCCTTGAGTTGTTACTGGCGCAAGCTTGGGCGTACTTGTGAAGCTATCTGGCTAAGCTCGTGATTCGCGAAAGGGTTCACTGAGTGCCTGGAAAGAATCCATGTGAGGCTCCGTCTTTGGCTTTTTACTTTTGCGCATGGCTCCAAGCGAAGCAGCGACCATCATTAATCCGCCGAGCCAACCAGCCATCGTGAGTGACTCGTTGAGCCAGTAAACGGCAAACAGCGCGCCGAAGACTGGCTCGGTTCCCATCAGCAGCGATACCCGGGTTGGTGAGCTACGTTGCAAGGCATAGTTTTGCGCGAAGAACGCGAACAGCGTGCAGAACAAAATCAGGAACCCTGTCGCGTACCAAAAGGGCAGGTCGTGTGGCAATGGGGGCAGGCCGCCGGGAAGCACCACAATACCCAGCATCAGGCAGCCCAATCCGACCATGCCGGTTTGAACCGCAGTCAGAGGCAAAGAGGGGATATTTTTTCCAGAGGTCAGTTTGTTGGTGGTCGTTACCATCACCGCTCGTAGCAGCGCAGCAACCAATATTAGAGCGTCACCGAGGTTAAGCGTCAGCGATACCCCCGAGGTCAAAAGCCAGGCCCCCACCAGCGATACCCCTGCTGCTATAAAACCTGCTGCGTCAGGGCGGCACCGCAGAACGATCCATTCAACGAAAGGCGTAAATACTACACACAGACTGATGAGAAACGCCGCGTTCGATGCGAATGTCAGTGATACGCCATAGGTCTCGGCGACGAAAATAGCGAGCAGGATCAGCCCAAGTGGCACGCCGGCTTTTAACGTTGCTTTGAGTTGCCGCCCAGATAGGCTGCGCAACGTGGGCAGCAGCAACACAGACGTCACGCAAAAACGAACGGCCAGAAAACCGAGCACCGGGTAGAGCAGCACCGCACCCTTGGCCAGGCCATAGCTTGCTCCCCATACAACCGCTACAAGCAGCAGCATTGCATCCGCCCACCAGACCGGAGTTCCCAAGCTGCGGGATACCTCGACGCTACTCATGGTTTCACCGATGATTGTTGGGTAAACATCGCAATTAGCGCATCTCGGGACCCTTCTTTCGCAGGGTCCAGCCGGTTGATAGGCTGCACGCTGTGCTTCATCAGCTTGTCGTTGAGAAAGATGAAGTCGCCTGCTTTCTTCAAAATGAGAGAGGCTTGCAAGGTTTGGCCATCTTGCGCATAGGTAGAGCTTTCACCTCCATCAACGTTGTCACGCTGGATCAGCAGCGTCAGCACAAAATCCACCCCATCGCGATGAATCCCCTCCGGGGTAGGCAGTCCAGGCTGGCCGTCGCTCGCCAGTATTCGGTTTTGAAACACTTGGACCAACCACTCGGCTGATGGGCACAAAGGAGCCATCACGTCCGCAAAACTACATAGCACTTGCTTGAACGCCGCATTTTCCTGGATGCCCTCCAGCATCGGCGAATACAGACGATCCGTCTCTCCATTCAAATAGTTATCTTCCTTGCTTTGACGATAAGGCCTGTGAGGAAGAATCCGTAGCGTGTCTGTCGCCTGTGCCAAGTGGAATTCCGAGTAGCGGCGAAAACGGTAAGTGCCGCCATCTCCCATGTATTTATCCTGCCTTAGATCGTTCCAACTTTGGGCAAATGCGGCCCAGGCAGGGTCGCTGATCGGGTCCGATTTGAAGAGCGCACTGGTGTTCCCTTGCAAGAACGACTTGGTTTGCAGGGTTTGGCTTGCTTCCGGCAGCTGAGAAAAATTTGTCATGTAATTTATGCCTCAGCCATGCTGATGGTTTCGATACTTTTAGCCGCACTGAGTCCACGCGAACCCCGGACGACAGCCACCGCCTTTTCCCAACTGTCCCGGTCGGTCAGGTACTTGGCATGGTCTGCCTGGATTGAGCAGACGTCGGCTGCACCTTGTCGTAAGCGGTACTCCACCGTGCCGCAGATGCGAAGCGCCGTGGCCGAGATAAAGCCTTCAGCAGCGCCGCGCAGGTCTTGAAACCAACGGCCTTCAATCGCCTCACGAACCCATATTTGTTCCATTGATATTTTTTCTCGGATCAACTCGGCGTCGAGAATCGCCGTTTCGAGGTGGCGGTAGGCATTCATCAAAATGTGAGCGGCAGGCGCTTCGCGCACTTCGAGCACCTTCTCGCCTTGCTCGAGGTGTTCCAGACCGGCGTAGCGGCCGATCTGAAAACTACCGACCTTGCGATTTGTTGTCTCTATCAACTCCACAATGGACATCTCCACCCCATCGATAGCCACAGGAATACCACGCTCGAACCGAACGCTGAAGCAGTCGCTCACAGCTGTACTTGCGCTAACTGCGGTCCAGTCGAACAAGGATTCTGGAACCCAAAACGCTTCAGGATTGTCGAGTGAGCCTGATTCAAACTCACGGCACCATAGATTTGCGTCGCCACTAATGCCCCGGGCCTGAAATTTGTTTAAGCCGACAGCCTTCAGCTCGGCAATTTTTTCTTCTCGCGTGAGTGCTGAAAATTCGTAGGGAGTGCCGTAATAACCTGAAAAGCCAAGTTGCTCGATGGCACCGTTCAACCGCCGCAAACTGTTCTGCGACTGATTGGCCGTATGCACTATTGCCCCGCAGCCCAGCTTGTTGGCGTACTCCACGGCATAGCTGCTGATGACGGGGCGAGATAGCGAGGAACTGATGGGATACATGCCCATGTACTGTGCATTGGCGCGAATGGCTGGCAATACTGCATCGCGTGCGAACCTTTCGCGTCCATCGACCACGATAGAGCGGGCGCCGAAACGTTTGGCAAGCTCATCCAAGTCGGCACGATTGACGCCATCGCCCAAATCCACCGTGAGACAGATGACTTCAGTTGCGCCTTGACTCGACAGTTTTGACAACTCCTTCAGGATGAAGGTACCGTCAAGTCCCCCACTGAACAAGGTCAAAATCTTCGGTGTGCGCTTACTTACGAACGATAAATCGTCAAGGCTTCGGATTCTGGTTTGTGTTTTCATAAGTACTTACGTAATGGGGAGTTTCAGCTCCGTGAATGGAAGGGCAGATATTGCCGCTTAATCTATGATTATGGAAGTTGAATGTTCTGATTGCATCTATTAGGATTACTGATGAGAGAGCTTAATCTCGACCAACTCCGAACCTTGGTATCGATCGCTGATTTGAGTACCTTTTCGGCGGCTGCGCGTGCATTGCATTTGGCGCAGCCGACAGTCAGCCTGCATATCAGCGAACTGGAGGAGAGGGTCAGTGCGAAGTTGCTGGTTCGCGGCGGCCGACGTGTTGTGCCGACAGCCGCAGGGGCTACCTTGATAGAGCACGCACGGCGGCTATTGCGTGGCGCAGATGAGGCGCTAGACGCAGTAAAACGCCACGTCGAAGGCCGCGTTGGTCGGGTGCGGCTTGGGACGTCGACCGGAGTGGCTGTTTATTTATTGCCAGAAATACTGGAAACAATGAAGCATGCCCACCCTGACATCGACATAGAAATAAGCATTCTCAGTTCCAGCGAGACGATGCTGCGATTAAGTCAGGGCACCTTGGATATTGGCTTGGTGGCGACTCCGCAAACGTCACCGCGTGATTTTGTGGTGACGCATTGGCGCAGTGACCCGATGATGGCGTTCGTACCAGCGGGTTGGCTGGTCGCCAAATATGTGACGCCACAATGGTTGTCTTCCCAAGCGCTAATTCTCAGCGACCCAACGACGCATATGTATCAGCTGACCATGGCCTGGTTTGCCTCCGCCGGTTGCTCCCCGCGCGCCCGAATAGAACTTAGCTATACCGAAACGATAAAGAGTCTTGTGGCAGCAGGCTATGGTGCTGCCCTACTGCCCTTGGAGCGTCTCCAGAAGTCGGAAATCCACCAACAGATGCAGGTGATTCCAGTGAGGCCTGTGCTCATGCGCCACATCGGCATAGTTCATCATCCGCTGACCGTTATTGACGGTGCTGCACGTAATTTATTACAGACACTGACGTTGTTTCGTCAGACAGAAAACACAAGGAGCATAAACAAAAAGGAATCAGTGCGGTAGCGGGGAGGTGATGCCAATAAGTGAAGATGACGATGGAGTGGAAGTCGAAGTGCGCAGGAGCTTTTTTCTGACAATTCGCGGGCGCGAATGCAACTGGATCGCGAGTAAGCGGTTCTGACGTAGCGGCGATCACCCGCGGGAGGTCGCCGCCCAGACCGTAGGACCTTCGTTTGTCCAGTCAAAGGCGCCGGAAATTTCGGCTTGTGCCGGTCTTCAAAAGCAACCTGCCAGGTCAAAGGCGAACGCCGAGCGATTGAGCGATTTGAGCCAGAGTTTTGCCCTGTGACGGGTGTGCGTCGCGCCAGGCTGCACGTCGCTCAAGCTCGTCCAGAACCGCATCTCTGGTTTCGGGGCCGGTTGCAGCCGCAAATTCGTCCCACAGGTCTTCCACGAGCTGAAGGCGCTCAAACTTGCCAAGATGTTCAACGGGCTGCAAGGTGGCTTTCATGCTGAAAAGCTTAGCACCACTGCGGCAAATAGTCGCCCCTGGTAACCAGCCAGAATGAAGGCGAGAATACAGCGCAGCCTTGCCGCCGGTGCCAAGCCATCAACTGTTTCAGAAAGACCATCATGCCCATTACCAAAGGTTTTCGCGCCCTCGTCGATGAGGCCATGGCGCAGGTCACCACGTATTCGGTCGACGAGGTGAAAGCCAGGCTCGACGACCCGAAGGTGCAGATCATCGACATCCGCGATGTGCGCGAGCTGACGGCGGGCACCGTAACCGGCGCTTTCCACGCACCGCGCGGCATGCTCGAATTCTGGGTCGATCCGGCGTCGCCTTACTTCAAGCCGCTGTTTGCCGACGAGGGCAAGGAGTTCATCCTGTTC
>JAYWDL010000159.1:0-5906 GCA_043779865.1 Polaromonas sp. | reverse complement strand
ACCCGCGAAGAACGCGCCAAAGAGTTCGCCATCATGCGCGCCATGGGTGCCCGAGCCTCACTGCTGCGCCAGGTGCAGCGCGCCGAGCTGGCCGGCGTTGGCCTGCTGGCGGGTTTTCTGGCGTCTGTGGTTTCACTGGCCGTCGGCTGGAGTCTGGTGCGTTACGTGTTCGACTTCAACTGGACCGGTTCCTGGACGGTGCCGCTGTTCGGCAGCCTGGCCGGCGCCGCGCTGGCGCTGGCGGCGGGCTGGTGGGGTTTGCGCTCGGTGCTGAATACGCCGGTGGTTGAGACGCTGCGCAAGGCGCAATGAAGACGGTACGCTTGAAAATTCAATTTGAGCAAGGAGATCAATGAGGTCAAGGCGGAATTCAATCAATAGTGATCAGGCCCGATGAAGTTTTAACCGTTCGCCCTGAGGTATCGAAGGGCAGGCTTGCAATAAACCCTTCGATACCTCAGGGCGAACGGTAAAAGTTAATACTTCACAGGGCCGGATCAATAGTGATGTCCCTTCCCCCTCCTGAACTCCTTGATCTCCTTGTAGATATTTCCCTTTCCCCCATGCAAATCGAAGAAAAGCCCCCCGGCACCGCCCCGTTCGACACACCCTTCGCCTGGATAGGCGGCGAAGCCAACATCAAGGCGCTGGTCGAACGCTTTTATGACCTGATGGACCTCGAACCCGGCTACACCGCATTGCGCGCCGCCCACGGCAGCACGCTGGAGAATGCGCGACAACGCCTGTTCTGGTTTCTGTGCGGCTGGATGGGCGGGCCGCAGCACTACACCGACCGCTTCGGCCACCCCAAACTGCGCCTGCGCCACATGCCGCAGCAAACCGGCGGCGGATCAATCGGTCTTGCCGAGCGCGACCAGTGGTTGGCCTGCATGGACCAGGCCATGCGCGAGACCGGCGTTGACGAGGCCCTGCGCGCCCGGCTCAACACCTCGTTTTTCCAGACGGCGGACTGGATGCGCAATCGCGGCGAGTGATTGCCATTGGTAAGAGGTCTTGCTCGCTATAAAATGAGTAGCTGCTTGCGCATATGTTCATGGGTTTAGAGGCTTATTTCATGCCTGGAAACAGTGAAAAAAACCAGACCCGGGGCTCAACACCTATCCCAGCAAACCTTGGACCGTTGTCCGGCTCCAAAACGGCTTTCGGGGTATTTGTTAGCATGAAAAGTGCTGCCAGCCCAATCAAAACATGCGTGAGAAGCTATTAGTTTTATAGCGGCGCGTCTTGATTGCAGGCCGGCTTCACTTGGCTTTTTACTCTGCACCCCTGAACACTTCGTGCTTGAAGTTTCATACCTGGTTAGGCGCGAAGCAGGAATAGGCACGGAGGCGCAAGGACGACAAGGACCAAAACTACAAATGCCCAACGACGTGCGCCAAGGCTCTGGAGAAGTACTCCGCCTGCGATAGTTGCCAAGAGCAGGAATAGACAGGCCATCAACACGGCACCTGCCCCGTCTACGAATGTCGTTTCCCTGGAGTATTTGTAGGTCTTGTGGAACCCGCCCTGAAGCAAGACAAACCAGCCCGCTGCAGCCCAGAAAACACTGAGTGCGAAGAAAGCGAAGCGAGCCCAGGGAGCGCGGATGTCGGAAGGGTTCATGCGGCCCCATCGAGACAGGAAGAAGCCTTACGGCCCCTCCCTCCCGCGCCACCGGACATACGGGTCAAATAGCCGGCGTTTTCTTGAAATGACGTTGCTTTCATGCTGCCCTGGCTCTTGCCAACCCGGGCCTCCTCATTTGACGAAACCGCATTGCAGGCAGTGCGAGATTCAACGCTGGCATTTGACTCAGCCGCCATCGGCCATGCGCGCACTCGCTTGCGTGCCAGGCCTTGCGCACATTGACCCCGCGTTTGCGTAGTACGCGGTAGCCCGCGTCGCCCCGTTGTTTCCATGCATGCCATCGTAACCGTCGCCGCGCCCATTTGTCGATTTCGCGCAGAGGAGTCAATGCCTCGGCAATACCGGAGGATAGAGTAATCGGAGTAATCGCAGCAATGGGCTCAGATTAACCTCTTCATAATAGGAAATTTCTTCGGTAAGGCGAGCAAGCCCGGAGGCTATTCAGGGTCATCGCAGCCCAAGCTCGCCGGGTGCATTTCCGGGCATGCAATCACCCTCTTGCCGAAAGAAAACGTGCGCCGTGAGGAGGAAGTCATTCCCGCCCTTCCTGCTTTCTCACGAGTTATAAAAATCTAGAATATTAACGCTAGAACTGGAGCGGCAGTTCAGAGGCTGCTGCTTCCTTTTGCTCCCGGTAAAACTGATCGGGGAGGTAGCCTGCGCTACTCGATGAGGGCTGGAATGCAAGCGTTTCAGTTCCCAATTTCAGCGGTACCTTCAGGTTCGATTCAAGCGTATTGGCGAGCATGGTTACAAGCACGAGTGCTGCGCCGACGCAAAGAGGCAAAAAAAATCGTTTGGTAAATGCTCCCAACGTAGCGTGACATTCAAACCATTCGTGCGAAAAGAGATAAGGGCGATGAATATGAAGCATGATTTCCTCCTTGATGGCGGTTGGTTCTTTGTGTGCCAGGGAGCTCTCTGCGCGAATACCGATCACTCCCAGACACAAGGCAAACGTTATTCCCTATTCAACAAGAAAACCATTTGAAACAAGGCGTGGTGTGTTTTCATCCATCATTTTAAAAATGTATGAATTCAGCACACCCGGGTTTGCGGTTATGTGAACCTTATGCTGCGGGACCTTATTTTTAGCAAACCAAGGTTTGCAAAGAAAAATGGCAAGGCACGCGGTGGTGCGCCGGTGACCTCATCAATATGAAGGAATAAACCGGTGCAGGTGTTTCTTTTCTACATCTCGGCATCGAGACGGTACTTACCTGAAATTACAAAATAAACGGAAATAAACTGGCGGTGCTTTTCGAATGTTGACGGGTTGATGAAACCGCCTGCCAGCCAAGGCCGCGTCATCGCCGATGCACTGGACGAGCTACCCGCACGGTTGCGGGGCCGAAATTGTCTGGAACGTTTTCGATGTCATTTTATGGACAAATTGGCCTGTAGTTCAAGTAAAACGTGCGTGAGTAGCTACTAAAATAATAGCAACGAAGTTTTCAACAAAATTCCCGACTCGCCCGGCACCTGCAAGACAACCAGCCTCCAGCGTCTGAATGCACGACGCAGCCAACAATGATGGTGCGGTCTACGGCTTCGGCCCTTTTGGCAGCTCAATGCCCGGAAAAATCTTGATCACTGCGCTGTCGTCTTCGCGCGCGTAGCCGGCGCTGGACGCCTGCATGAACATCTGGTGGGCCGTCCATGACAGGGGCAGCGGAAACTTGCTGGCGCGGGCCATGTCGAGTACCAGTCCCAGGTCCTTGACGAAAATATCGACGGCGGACAGCGGTGTGTAGTCGGCTGCCTGTCCTGGATGCCGCCCATGCCCGCGCTCGACGTATGGTCGCTGTCACTCAGGCAGCGCACGCCTTTGCTCAAACCCTGCAACGCTGAGTGGGGGTGACCCGCAAAGCAGGTGAAATCAACATACTTGAATCTTCATACAAAGCACGGCATACTTTGGCGTTCTAAAAGAAAGGTATGGCATGCAAACCATCGATGTCACGCTGGCCGAACGCGGCCAGATCGTTATTCCCAAAGAGGCGCGCGACGCGCTGGGGCTCAAGCCTGGCTCGCGGCTTCAGCTGCACATTGAGAGCGGGCGGCTGGTGATTGAAAAAAAGATCCAGCTCGACTTGACCCGCTGGGTGGGTAAAGCGGTCGACGACGGCCTGACCACCTGCCAGGCGCTGGCCGAATTGCGGGGCCGCCCGGTGCCCTGGCAAGCGGAAGACGCCCCACCTGCTGCGACCAAACCGGCCACCGATGAAAACGGCCGTTGATTCGAGCGTTCTGTTCGACCTGGTCAAAGGCGCGCCCGGCGCCGCCGCTGCGCAGACCGCGCTGGAAGCAGCGCTCGCGCAAGGCAGCTTGTGCGTCTGCGCCGTGGTCGTCGCCGAATTGGGCCGCTACTTTTTCAGCGAGCAGGACTTGCGCGAATTTCTGCAAGCCTGCCAGATCGACCACGACCCGTTGACCATGGACGCCGCGCTGGAAGCCGCACGCATCATGCGCGGCTACGCCAAAAACAAAGGCCCCCGCGAACGCACAGCCTCCGACTTTTTAATCGGTGCCCACGCCATCAAGCAGGCCGATGCGCTGCTGACGACTGATGCGGGGTTTTTTCGCAATTATTTCGAGGGGCTGAGGGTGGTTGCGCCGACGGGTGGATAGATCGTGTGTGTTGACGCCGACGCCGACGCAGATCAGGCTTCAGCTACTATCGATCCATGCAATCCACCGCATCTACCCTCGACGCTCCTTCCCTACCTCGACACGTCAAAATATGCCGGCAATGTGGGACTCTCAACGAAACAAGTGACTCCCTGCCTGGCAACGGCTGGATTGAGCTAGTGCTTTGGTTGTGCTACATAGTGCCGGGGCTGATTTATTCCATTTGGCGTCGTACAAAGAGAAACGCGGTATGTGAAGCTTGCAGCAGTCGTGATTTGGTGCAGGTCGGAACACCGGTAGGCGCCAAGCTCCTAGCGGAGCACCACCCAGGCTTAGCTGTGAACAAAGCTTCACCACTGACCATGCCAGCAAACGCTAAGAAAGCCGAGGCTCAAATCGGTCCGAATTGGCTGAACGGTTGGATGCTTTTTGCATTTGTGATTCCTGGGTTCTTCGCTTTTGCGTACGTTTCAGGTGTCATAAATAGAGCGGGCTAGGAGTTTTCAAGAGGCAGCTTAGAATTTCATAATAAGAAATATGTCTCCTAATGCAGCAGCCTGAATGCTATTTCGCGATGACCTCGTTTGCCAGATACTTTTTTACATTTGACCATTCTCGGGCTCAATGAAAATGTGGGCGAATAGCTACTAAAACGATAGCGAGTCGCTAATGTGTTTTGCGGCTTGGCCAAGAAGTACTAAGTTTTGCTTCCTACCCAAACAGTTGCTAAACATCTAGTTTATGCGCATAATATGCGCATAAACTCTAGAGGGTTAGATATGCCTACTTTAGCGCCCGCAACCCCCACCACCACCCGCAAACGCGCCGTCAACCTCACGTTGAACGAAAGCCTGGTCGCCCAAGCCAAAACCTACACCAGCAACCTTTCCGCCACCATGGAGGCGCTGCTGGCTGACTATGTTGCAACGCAGCATCAGGCTCGCGCGGCGCGACAGCAGCAAGCTGACCGGTGCGCCGCCGACTGGAACGCCGTACACGCGGTGATCGGATCATTTGCCGACGAGCATTCGACGCTTTGATGATGTTGTCGATTGATCGCCCCGACGAATGACCCAGTTCGACGTACACCGCAATAAGGGATTGCTCAGAGACGCCATTCCATTCGTCGTGATCGTGCAGTCGTCGCTGTTTGACCGTTATCGCCGGCGAATGGTGGTGCCGCTGGTACGCCGCGCGGCCATGCCCGGTCAGGCGGCGACCGTGGGCTCGCGCATGAATCCGGTTTTTGAGGTCGAAGGGGCCGAAGTGGTGCTGCATCCGCTGGACATGGTGTCTGTCGCGGTTGATCAGCTCGGTGAGCACGTCGCATCGCTGGCTGACAGTGGTCAGGCCATTGCCGATGCACTGGACGAGCTGCTGACGCGGTCTTGGGGCTGAAGCTGCCTGGAACCGCTGCGAAGCGCGTTTTGATAGCCGAATCAGCCTGTAGACCATTAAATACCTGCGCGAGCAGCTATCAAATAAGTAGCGGGCTGTTTTCGAAAAACTCAGCGCTCCCCTCAGGCCCCAGCCCCCTTCGGCAACTCAATCCCCGGAAAAATCTTGATCACGGCGCTGTCGTCTTCGCGCGCGTAGCCGGCGCTGGACGCCTGCATGAACATCTGGTG
>JAYWDL010000158.1:0-5940 GCA_043779865.1 Polaromonas sp. | reverse complement strand
CACCGGAATCGCGGGGCAGGGGTTCGCAGTCGCCCTGGTGCAGACGGTCCCAGCTCTTTGTCAGGCTGGCAGCATCAAAAGCATAGGTGCCAGCATGGGGAAAGGGGGTCCACTTATGCATGTTTATTGTTTCCTTGACTGTTTTTTTAAGTGTTATGAAGGCGTTGGATCAACCACGGGTCAGCGGGTTCGCCGGGCTGGTGTAGGCTGTCACCAGCGTCTGCAAATGGCTATGCTGGCTTTGTTCCAGGTAGGGGAGTAGCAGGTTCAATACATGGTGCGCGCCCCGCAAGAGGGCGTACTCCGCATTGGCGGGCTCCAGGGCATTGCGCGGGTCGCGTACATACTCAAAACTTAACCAGTACGTCAGCAGCACCACCATGCTGGTAGCCGTGGCGTCGACTTCACGCCAGTCAATCGTCATGGCGCCGGCGCGGCTCATGCCGTCCAGCATGGTTTTGACAGCGTGCGTCTTGTTCTTGAGCACCCACTGAAAATGTGTTTCCAGGTGCCGGTTTTTGCTCAGCAAGTCATTAAGGTCGCGGTACAGAAAGCGGTATTGCCAGATCAGCTCAAACAGCGTGTGCATGAAAAACCAGGCGTCTTCCACATTGCGCACGCCATCGCTGGCACTGAGCAACTCATCAAGCGAGCGCTCGTAGCGATCGAACAGCGCGTTGATCAGCTCGTCTTTGGCATGAAAGTGGTAGTAAAGATTACCCGGGCTGATGCCGAGTTCGGCGGAAATCAGCGTGGTGGAAACGTTGGGTTCGCCAAAGCGGTTGAACAGGTCAAGCGTGACCTCCAGAATTCGCTCTGCAGTGCGGCGTGGCGCTTTTTTCGCCATATATTTATTGTCTCCCTGTCCTTACTCTACCCTAGCACCTGCATGGGGGGAGTCAGGGAATCCTATAACCCGGCGGGCAGGCGAATCAGATTTCGGGACTCAAGCATCGATAAAGGACGTGGTAACCCTTTTTCAACTGCCTGAAGTGAGCGCCCTTGATATCCCCAGGCAAGAGTCAGGCCGACTTGGCTACCGCAGAACGCTTGGCCAGGGGCGATTTTTCTGTTTGTGTTTCTCCCGGGACGGCGCCCGGATTGCCATTTGAACCGGAAGCCGGTCTGTCGGTCTTTTTGGCCACACGCCGGGCAGCACTCTGGGTTACTTTTGCGGAGGCAGCTTCAGCCGGCAGTTTCGCGGCTGACTTTGCCGCCGGCTTTACGGTCGGTTTTGGCGTGGAACTGCTGGCTGTGCCGGCGCCGTTCATTTCCTGCAGGCTTTTTTCGAGTTGATCAATGCGCGCCGTCAGGGCGTTCACTTCGCTGATTGAGGGCACGCCAAGTCTGCTCAATGCCTTGGCCACACGCTCTTCGAATATATTTTCCAGCTTGTCCCAGCGATTGCCCGCCTTGGCCTGGATGTCGCTGGCCAGGCCGGTGATCCTGCTGGTGGCTTCAGAGATTTTTTCTTCGGCGGTTGCCTGTGTCTTGCGCTGGATGGTTAGGCCTTCCTTGACCAGTGTTTCAAACACCTTGCTGCCTTCCTCCTGGGCCTTGGAGAAAGCGCCCAGGCCGGCCAGCCAGATTTGCTGGGCCGAGTCTTTGACAGAGCTGGAGAATTGCGGGCCGGTTTTTTTCTCGGCGCTCATTTTTTGCAGTTTCTTGACCATGGATGTTCCTGTCTGGGGTTGTAAAAAGTTGCACAGGCACTATGCCTTACACAGCAGAAAATATAAGCCTTTCGCCTGTTGACGTTTAGGGGCTGGCTTCTAGAACGCCAGGGACAGCGTTTTATTGAATGCAGCGGGTTGGCATGAACACCAGCTTTCGCATGTTTCCGGATTCGTCTGCCGCAAAGGTTGAAAAGGGCGAGAAGACAAAACTGTCGCCCGAAGCGCTCGCCATGCAGCAGATGATGCGTGACATCCACTTATCCACTTTTAAGCAAGCAACCCAGGAGCGGCTGTCGTTCGGGTAGATTCCTTCGCAAAGAATTTTGAATATGCTATGAATTTAATAGCTTGTAAAGCAATAGGGATAAGCGTAAGGTCAGGGTATTTGTTGTTAATTCCTGTCCAGCAGCGCCAGCGCAGCCCACAGCACGAAGGCCTCTAAAGCCTGTCCCAAAGGCCTTGGGTCCATGGACTCATATGCCCTGCATGCTCCACGTTGGAGGAGGAGAGCCCAAGCATTTCCTGTACGAATAGCCAAATACTGCAATGTTAAAATGCCCTCCGTGACACGCTCCAACAACTCATTTATACCGTTCCACAACCGTTCTTTGCTATGGCAGTTTGCACGCCGGGATGTGCTGGGACGCTACCGCGGATCGCTGCTTGGGTTGACCTGGACTTTCCTGACCCCCTTGCTGATGCTGGGGGTCTATTCTTTCGTTTTCGTCGGTGTTTTCCGGGCCAGTTGGCCGGGAGCGGCAAAAGGCGGCGGCCTTGAGTTTGCGCTGCAGGTATTTGCGGGTCTGGTCGTCTTCAATCTTTTTGCCGAAGTGACTAGCAGGGCGCCAAATCTCATCGTTGAGCAGCCTAATCTGGTTAAGAAAGTCATTTTTCCGGTGGAACTGCTGACCTGGGTCACAGTGCTTTCGGGCCTGTTCCACCTTCTGATCAGTGTTGCTTCGCTGCTGGTCGTCCTGCTGATTGCCCGGGGCGGCCTGCCGGTAACGGCACTGGCTTTGCCCCTGGTCTTGTTGCCCTTCTTGCCGTTTCTGCTCGGACTGGGCTGGTTTTTGTCTGCGCTGGGTGTTTTTGTTCGCGATGTGGGACAGGTCATGACGATGGTCGTCAGCCTGACCATGTTCATGTCTCCCGTGTTTTACTCACTGGCCACGCTTGATGTCCGCTGGCAGTTCTGGATGCGGTTGAACCCGCTGACGCTGATCATTGAGCAGGTTCGGGTTGTGGTGCTGCAGGGACAATGGCCGGCGTGGGGAGGGCTTGGGCTTTATGCGCTGCTGGCCTGCGCATTTGCCGTGGCAGGCGCGGTTTTTTTTCAGTTGACGCGCAGTGGATTTGCCGATGTCCTCTAGTCCGGCCATTCACGCGCAGCAGTTGGGCAAGACATTTCAGCTTTACGACCGTCCCATTGATCGCCTCAAGCAAATGCTGGCGCGAAACGACAGGCGCTATTACCGCGAGTTTGCTGCGCTGCATGATGTCAGTTTTGAACTCCGAAAAGGTGAGGTTCTCGGTTTGGTCGGGCGTAACGGCGCCGGCAAATCGACGCTTTTGCAACTGATCTGCGGCACGCTGACGCCTTCAGCCGGGCGTGTTGCTGTCCATGGCCGCATTGCAGCGCTGCTGGAGCTGGGCGCCGGATTCAATCCGGACTTCACCGGACGCGAGAACATTTACCTGAATGCATCGATCCTGGGGCTGAGCAAAGCCGAGATCGACGAACGCTACGACGCCATCGTTGATTTTTCGGGCATCAGCGACTTCATTCACCAGCCGGTTAAAACCTATTCAAGCGGGATGTACGTCCGGCTGGCATTTTCCATTGCCACCAGCGTGGACCCGGATATTCTGGTCATTGATGAAGCCTTGTCGGTAGGAGACGGGGCCTTTGCGCGCAAGTCGTTCGACCGGATCATGACCTTGAGGGACAAGGGCGCGACGATTCTTTTCTGCTCGCACTCCATGTACCAGATCGAGGCTTTATGCACCCGGGCAATATGGCTTGAAAAGGGCACTGTCCAGCAAATGGGAAAGCCCGCAGCGGTGGTTGCGCGCTACCAGAGTTTTCTGGACCGCGACGCTGTCCAGACAAGCACGGCCTCCAGGGCGCCTTCTTCGCCCCAGGGACATGCGCGCATCCTGGCCGTCCAGACCCGGGTGGACGACGTGTTAGGCACCTCGCTGGAAGTGCAAAGCGCACAGCAAACGCTCGGCGTCAGCGTCGGCTTCGCATCTGATCCCGTGCTGCCGTCGCCAGTTGTTGCCGTGACCCTTAACGGCCCGGACGGGCGTATTCTGGCCAGCAGCAGCACGCATGGAGATGGGCTGGTGCTTGACCGTGATGAATCCGGGCGCGGCACGGCTACCATCGAATTTCCGAAAATTCCGCTGCTCAAGGGCGAATACTTTGTCTGGGTCTACCTTCTGAGTGAAAACGGCATTCATATCTATGACACCGCCTCCAATGTGGCAACGCTGCATTTCAGCCAGGAAACGCTTGAGCAGGGAATGGTCACACTGGCGCACAGCTGGCATGGCGAAGCCGGTGCCGAGGGTTCTCAGGAGATACCCGAACCGGCCGCGCCCATAAGCACCGATCCGCTGGATGTGCTGGATGCGACTGGCGCCAGGCTTGATGCAGGCGGCGCTCTGACCGAGGCGCAAAGCGCGGTTGCAGTCGGGCATCCTGCGCTTGCCCTGCGCTTTGGCCTGGCCTGCAACGACCACGGCGAATGGATCAGGCAGCGGCTGCCCCGCTGGCGCTTGGGGTGGGTGCGGCGCGAGCAGCAGGCGGCCCTGCATGATCTGGTCAAGGTATCGTCTGGCAGCAACCCGTCGGCTGCCCTGTGGGAATGGAAATACCGCGATGCCGACCGCTTGGGCGCAGGCGTATGGAAAGGCGACGAACTTGTGGCGTTTTACGGCGGCACACCCCGGGCCATCAGTTATTTCGGCCAGTCAGCCTTGGCTCTGCAGGTGGTTGACGCCGTGGTGAATCCGCTGCAGGACGATGCTGTGGCAAACCCTGGCCCTTTTCAGATGGCTGCCGCGACGCTTGCAGAGTTGCAGGTCGGCGATGGCAAATCACACCTTCTGGACTTTGGTTTTGTCGAAAGCCGGCGTCTTTTGCAGGTCGAGCCTCTGGGTCTGTACGCGCAGGTTGATTCGATGACGGAACTACGCTGGCCGGCGCTGTCGGGTTTGCCTGACTTTCAGGTTTTTGCCCGTCCTGTCGCGGATTCGAATGCCGCCATTGTGGACAGGCTGTGGCTGGAAATGAAGCGAACGCTGCACGGCAGCATCGTCGGGGTGCGCGACTGGGCCTTCGTGCGCAGCCGCTACCTGATGCATCCGCTCCAGCCTTATTCCGTGCTTCTGGTGCGCCGCCGTTTCAGCGGTGCGGCTGTGGGCCTCGTGGTATTGCGCGACCGTCAGGAGCAAGGCGTGGAACTGGTTGATTTTGTGGCGCCGACCGAGCGGTTCCATGAGCTGCTGGCTGTCGGGCGTCGCTTTGCCGGAAAGCTGGGTCGATCCGAGGTGTTTGCCTGGATCACCGCCAGTCATGCAGACTTGCTGGCCGCAAAAGGCGGCCGAAGCATCCCGCTTGACCTGGTTATTCCAGCCAACATCTGGTCTCCAGGGCCTGCGCCTGACGAACTTCGTGGCCATTGGTGGCTCATGGCCGGTGATACCGACTTTCGCTGATGGTATCGGATGGTTGAAATTCTCCTGCCGCCAGCGATTTTTCTGCTGTTTGAAGGCATAGGCCGTGCTGTTTCGGCGACTGGGAAGGCGTTAGCATGAAGGCGCTGGCACGCAATGTCCTGATGGTCACGCGGGAGTCATCCGGCGACCGCCGTTATGGCTTGGGGCGCAGCCTCATGCCCGTCGTGCAAACACTGCAAGCCAGAGGCTGGCAGGTGCGTTATTTGTGCCAGGACGATTTGCCAGATTCCGCCAAGGCTGGCCGTGCGCGCTGGTTGACGCGGCTTGGCCGATTGCCTGGTTTGTCAGGCATTCCCAACCGGCAGCTGATGCTGGGCGCGCTGGCCGAGCGCTTGCAAATGGGATGGTTTGCCGCGCAGACGGCGCGCCAGGACGGTTTCACGTCCGTGTACCTGCACGACCCCTGGCTGGCCTGCGGTTTCTGGCTCGGCATGAATATCCTTGGGCTGCGTGGAGTTCGCTGGGGCGTCGCCGAACACGGCTTTGGCTGCTACAGCCGGGCGACCCATGAAGATGGTTT
>JAYWDL010000157.1:0-5943 GCA_043779865.1 Polaromonas sp. | reverse complement strand
CCATGGGGGAATTCCACGGTCTAAGTTCCCATCTCCGGCTAGTTTTCGCTTTTTCGGACTGCCGACCATTGGCCTGCAGGCGGAACTGACCATGCCATCGGTCTCTTGACGACCCGATTCGTTCTCTGGTGAGCTACAAGGGTCAAACCCGCAGCGGTTTCGCCGCAGGTGGCCCTTAGTCATTTTCGATCTGTGAGAAAATGCAAAAGCTTTCAACGTTCAGCATATGCGGCTGTAGCTCAGTGGATAGAGTATTGGCCTCCGAAGCCAAAAAAATTGATGGGCATGCGCAGTGATTCTTCTGTGCAGTACGCCCTCATAAGGCGTAAGTCGTTGATTTAGTTGAGCATGAAGTTGATAATTCGTGACAATCAAACCCGACAGACAACGATCAACTTGATCACTATGTCACGCAGAGCCCCCAAAATTACCTGCATAGTCATGATTTTGGATTGCCAAATCTAAGAAGATTTTTGACCATTGCACCGACTTAGCAGGCGCGTTTCCGAGTTGTTGTTTGAGGCTTTTGATCCTGCTTTGTTCGAAAACATCTGCAGTCTTTAAACGCTGGCACCTTTGGTCGCCTTTCCTCGACAACACCAGCAGCGAGGATCGTTTGATACTGGATGACCACATTGCGAGCCATCTAGTTGGTCAGACCTTTGGTGGTCTTCCAACATCAATATTCGGAATCTCCGTTGAAACCACACGTTGCTTCGACGGACCGACTGTCAGTCATTCGGTCGCGACTTTGTCTAGGAGATTGATCTCTCGTTGAGTAAGTAAAGCGGTCATCTACGTGGTCACTTTGAGAGGCCGCTTGTGCTCATTGCTGCCGGTCGGCGCTGCACTGCGGATGACGGCAATGCAGCGGAAGCAGTCCCTGGTTTTCGACGCTTAAGCAGCAGGTATGGGCCATGAGCTGACAGTCGCGAATGTCCGGTTGTTGGCGCCGATCCAATCTTGACCCCCAGCTGGTCAATTTTGGATCGGCACTAACACCCGCCGTTCAACGTGGACGGCGTGGACACCCAAGAAGATCAGCAAGCAGGTGGCGCCGCAGAGCGATGCCGAGAAGGAGCAGGCCGTGACCCTGGCCGAAGGTGGCCCATACCGCCTGCCTTTCGGCCAACCAGGTATCAACGCCAAGACCGGCGCCATCAGCAACGCTAACAGCCTGTGGATTCAGTACTTCTACAGCTACCTGAACGATTCCGGCCGCGCCTGCGCTGGACATGAGCACCACACCCAACAGGCCGAGGATGACCGCACCCGCATTGCGGAAGATCGATGTATCGATTCCCATCGAAGCACCGACCCAGGCGAGTGCGGTGCCCAAAACTGCATAAGAAAGCGCCAAGCCACCGGCCAAAGCCAGAGGTGCGTGGCGATGCGCGTTGCTGGCAGAACCCAGCAGGATGGGAACGATGGGCAGCACACATGGAGAAAGCGTCGACAGGACGCCGGCTAAAAAGCCGAAGCCGTAAGAGCCGAGGCCGAAATCCATCAGTTCAGCGTCTTCTTGATCAGGCCACGCGCGGATCATGGCAAACGAGGGGCCGTCAGACGACCGCGATCGCGAAAGGCCGGCATTGGCCGGACATTGGCCGGACATTGACGCGGCAAGCCGACGAGGTCAGTGACTTTGCTTCTTCAGGACGATGTCACATGACCACGAATGGCAACTCGACCCGGCTGAGCGTGGTGCGCTGTCTGCTGTCAGCGCCCGGCGCATTCGGGTCACGCAGTTGGACCATCTGGAGGCCGCGAATGCTCTTGGGAGCGATGCCGAAGCGGACGACGACGTGATCGGCCCTTCGCTCTTGCGTTTTGCCTCCGCCGGTTGGCCGAATCTTCACCGAGCCATTCGCGCGGGTCTTGCCGGCGGCGCTGTGTTGAATGACTTGCTTTCCGAACTCCAGGCTGAAGCCCATGTGCGGCGACGCGCTGAGTCGGTTAACGCAACTGTCCAACAGATAGGCCACGAAGCGATTGAGCAAGTAGGCCTTGTCGAAGTGCGCGCCCCGCACCAGCAGGAGGACATGCCCTGATCCGCTGCGCAACGTTGTTCGCACTGCCTTAAGCACATCAGGGCTGGCTGCCAACCTTTCAGCTGCAGTTTTACAGGCTGCGTCCACCATCGCGAAGCCGCGGACATCGGACGACCAGCTGTTGTGCTGCCGCATTTGTCGGTCCGCGCTGAGCAGTTCCGGCAGTTCGGCGTGCAGCAGCGTTTTCACTTCTGCAGTGCATTCGAGGTGGCGAATGAAGCTCAACGGGTGATGAAATATGGTCAGGCTGCGCAAGGCATCCTGCATTGCGCCATCCCCGCCTCCGAGCACCACCACGTGCGCGTTCGCGACACCGTCGTCCTTGAGCGTGTCGTCGCGCCAGAACGAGGGCGTCTGGCCATGGGTCACTCTGGGGATCTTGTTGGTTTCCAGCCCCATGCCGGCGGCCAGAATGATGTAGTCGGGTTCAAGAAGAAGCGGCAATTGGGCGCCATGCGGGTTGCCCCACGCGTTGCCGCCCAGCTTTTTTGCATCCAAAGTCGGTCGTGGACCTGGCGACACGGTCTTGTCCCTGGATGCCTTCCAGTCCAGGTAGCCGTGATGGGCATAGCCCTTGAGGTACTTCTGGACAGCCACCCGTTTGATGTTCACTTGCATCGACGGCGTCGATTTGCCCGCGTCGGCAAGCGCTTGCAACCTGTCCTTGAGGCTGGCTTCCAGCGCCTTGCCGAAGTCATCCGCACTCAAGGGGTCGTTCGACTGCCAAGCCAAGAGGCCACTGGCGCACGACTTCCACGGTGTGTCGTCATGCGTGGGATAGGTCTGGTCTGCGTGAAACGAGCTGGGCCATTCGTACATGAATGGCCCCACATAGCGTGAGTGCACGCCCTTGAACAAGGCGAAAGGCTGCCCGGCCGCGTCCAGTGCGCAGACTTGCGCGAAGCCGGCCTCGCACGCGCTCAAGGCCGCCGTCATGCCGGCCACCCCCATGCCGATCACCAGCACGCGGTTGGCGGCGGGGTCGGCCCGGCGAAGGTCGCGAACCAGCTGCTGGGCACGAACCATCTGGTCGCGGATGCTGACGTTGACCTGCCGGCTGGATATATCAAACACTCTCGGCGCAACCTTGTGGGCCAGCAAGCTCAGGCTGTCTATTTCGTCATAAGAAGATTTATTCTTCATGCTGCGCCGTCTCCGCTGAAAAGTCCGTCCACGAGGGCTTCATAGTCGCTGTCGGGCAGCGCGAACAGCACCGGGTGGGCGAGCACTTCCCGCATGCCTGCGCCATTGCCATCGCCGCCGCCGTCGCCATCGTCGTTCGCAGGGGGGCCGTTGTCGCCATCGCCACCGTTATTGCCATCGCCACCGTTACGGCCACCGTCGCCGTTGCGTCCACCGCCCTCGTTCGCGTTTGGTTTCCCGTCCGTGGGTGCATCCGCACGGGCCTTGACCCGCGCGAATTCCCCATCGGGAAATCCCCCGGGCGCATCCGCAGTGAGCTTCAGATGAGACAGCAACTCGTGCTGGCGACTCACGCGCCAACGCTCGGTGTAGGGCTCATTCCATCCGTCTCCTGTGAATTCCCTCACCACGACGCCCATGGCTTCCATGAAGCCGAGATGATGAAGAACTTCATCGACCGCAAAGTGCCCAGAGGACGGCGCTGCCGCATCTGGCATGTGCCGCAGTGACTCCATCAAATTGGGCAACTCATGGAAGGGGCGAGTGGACCAGCGGCCGCGAAGCACCAGGGTGATGGCGCCGATCAGGCGCAGGTCGAGCACATTGGACGTGGCCATCGCTCAACGCGCCTTCCTGCATGAAGCGCGCTGCATGGCGCCATTCAATGGATCCATCGGTTCAATCATCTTCTGTCCTCCCCTTCAATTTTTCATGTCGCGCGGAGTTGTCATCTTCCCGGCGCACTTCAGTATCCCCAGTGCTTGACGCGCTGGCAAGCCATTGTTCCTGCAGCCGCACTGAAGCAGGCTCGGCGCCTGCGCGGTTCCAATCTTTCATCAGCGCAAGCAGTGTCTTCGAGGTGTCGCTGGTCGTTCCCGGCCTTCTGCAAGATTCCGACATCGGTCTGGCCGGCCGCCGCAGAGGAATCGCCCGGTCGTATCGACAAACCCATGTCCCAGCGGATATGGCCGGCGCAGCCTGCGGCAGACCCAGAACCAGAGCGCGACCGCCCGACACAAGGCGCTTTCGTGCCGACGGCGGGGCAACACACCATGACATTCCGGCAGGAAACCGATCCCAAGGAAATGGGGATTCTCAAGAGCACGCTCAATTTCCCCGTGGTCGGCATCGGCGCGTCGGCCGTTGGCATCGCGGCGCTGCAGCGTCTGCTCGAGGCCATGCCCGCCGAGCCGGGTATGTCGCTGGTTGTGGTGATGGACCTGTCGCCCGACCACGAAAGCACGCTGCCGGCCATCCTGCAGAAGTTCAGCCCCATGCCGGTGATGGCGGTGATGCAGACCACGCGCATCACGGTCAATCATGTCTACGTGATCTCGCCGGCCCTATAGCTCGTGATTACTGATGACCGATGGCCAGTTGCCATGTGGAGTTGAATCAGGCAAAGGAGGCAAGGCGATAATTCGGCTCAGTTTTTCGGACGCAGAAGGCGCGGGCAAGAGGAAGAAGACACAACGCGAGATGTTCCTTAAAGATATGGAGCGGGCGTGATGTGGCAATGTCGGCTTTAGGGCGGTCGCTTCCAACTTCTGTAATTCCGCTTTGTCGTCGAATTCAGGCATTCGGTTTGCGTCGCCGAACGACGGCTTGCAGTCTTCATGAGTCATTCAGGTTCCCTGACCGAGCGGCCGCTGTTGGTCGGCACGCGCCGGATTGGGCGAGGCGCATTCCGTTCATCGAAGAAGGCAAGGAGAGCGCAGATGCTCAGCGAAAGCAGACCTACGGTCATTAAACTGGACGGTCAGCGATATGCCGGGTCCTTGCAGTTGTGACTGCTGGAGAACTCGCTTGGGGCCCGTTCCTTCCCCCAAATCTTGTTGCCGGCACGGCGTGGATTCGCCTTGAAATTCTCATTTCGTTCGATGAAGTACAAATTGATGGCCTCAATGGCTGCATCCTTGGATTCATAGTCACTGCCGTGGATGATGGAGCGCGCCATTCCGCTAAACACTGATTCGATGACATTTAGAAACTGAGCTGAAGCGGGCAAGGGCGTCAACTCGACAACAGGGCGGCTGTTTTCTGCTGCGACGTCGTTGTGGTCTTCAATAAAGCTGACCAACGCCTTGGACATGTGCCAGGACGCTGCGTCCCAAGAGATGTAGAGCTTGGTAGCTTTTTTGTACTCTTCCACGAGGACTTCAATCATGCGAATCATCTCGTTGGTATTTTTCGCCGTTGAGTAAAAGTGCGAGACTTGGTTCGTCGACAATTCAAGAGCTGCTGTCAATATCAACCAGCCTTTTGACTGCTGCCATTGAGGGATAGACGGATTTTCATCTGGACCAACCAGCCATCTGCCGCCTTTCATCTTGATGGCGAATGGGCCGTACTCGTCTATGGAAAAGAACCGCTCCGTTGGGAGTAAACCGCCAAGCACCGATTGGAGATGTGCAAGCTTTTCCCGATATTCGGGGTCAGTGCTTGTCAAAACAACCTTGGCAGAACGCCATCTATACCCAGCGCTTTTTATGACCGTGCGAATGGTCTCTGGGCTGACGCCTACGCCTTTTTTTGCAAGAGCTTGCCGCAAGTCTTTCAAGCGCCAAATGCTTCTGTTGATACCGCTCAAGGTTGGCGGCTCATGCAACATTTGGAAAATGCATTCTTGCAAATGCGGGTCATCGCTCCTCTTGGCCTTTTGGGGCCGATGAGTCAGTCCATCAGTCCCAGACAAGCGATATGCGGCCTGGTATTTCTTGACTGTATTGACACTAATCCGCAAGAATTT
>JAYWDL010000156.1:0-15691 GCA_043779865.1 Polaromonas sp. | reverse complement strand
GCGGGCCTGGTCCCGTTCGCGGTCGGCACCCAAACCGGCGGCTCGGTCATCCGGCCGGCGTCGTACTGTGGCATTGCCGGATTCAAGCCAAGCTTTGGCCTGCTGCCGATTTCGGGCGCCAAGTGCTTTTCCTGGTCGCTCGACACCGTCGGCCTGTTCGCGGCCAGCGTGTGCGAGGTGGCGTGGTTTGCCGAAGTCGTGAGCGGTTATGCGCTTGCGGTCGAGGCTGCGGCAGATACTGCGCCAATCCGGGTCGCCGTGCCTGATAGCTACCCCTGGGGACCGGTGTCACCCAGCGCGCAGCAGGCAATCGACACAGGCAGCCGCGCTTTAATGGCTGCTGGCGCCGAGGTGCGCAGCATCACCCTGCCGGTCTGGATGAAAGATGTGTTCGAGGCGCAGGATGTGATCCAGGGCTATGAAGCCTGGCGCTCACTGGCGCGCGAAGTGGACCAGATGGACAAGGACCCGCAAGCACTGTCAGCGGTGTTGCGCGACTATTTGCTTGCGTCGCGGCACATCGGCGGACGGGCCTACGAAGCGGCGCAAAACATCGCGGCTCAAGCCCGGCTGGCGTGCGTGGACTGGTTCAGCGAGTTCGATGTGCTGATGACGCCCAGCGCACCTGACGAAGCGCCGCCCGGTTACGGCAGTACCGGCGCTTCCACGTTCAACCGCGCCTGGACGCTGCTGGGTTTGCCGTGCGTCAATGTCGCTGGCGCCGTGGGCGTGACGGGCAATCCGATGGGTCTGCAGATCATTGGCGGGCCACGCGCAGACCGCCAATGCCTGAGAGCTGCTGACTTTCTGGAACGGGCACTGCACCGCCCGGCTTAAAAATTCGCAGGCTTACTTGCCCACCAGCTGATTGAGCTTGTCGGCTTCAAAGTTTTCATGCAACGCGGCATCCTTGGGAACGCAATCCCTGCTGTGGGCCGTAGGCGGGCCGGACAATTTCTCAATCGCCTGCCAGAGCATTGCAATCTGGTGCTCCTGCCCGGCTGCGTTGTCGATCAGGCCGCGCAGGGCCTGCGACAGCGGGTCGTCGTTCTGCGTAACGCCATAAGCTGAAAAACCCATCTGGCTGGCAGCCTGCTCGCGCTTGACATCAGCGTTGGACTGGATCACGCGGGCCGGGTTGCCGACGGCCGTCGCCCCGGCAGGCACGGGCTTGACCACCACGGCGTTGGAGCCGATCCTGGCGCCGTCGCCGACAGTAAAGCCGCCCAGCACCTGTGCACCCGCGCCAATCACCACATTTTTCCCCAGCGTCGGGTGGCGTTTGGCCCCCTTGTAAAGCGCAGTGCCGCCCAGCGTCACGCCCTGGTAAATCGTGCAGCCATCGCCAATTTCGGCGGTTTCGCCGACGACAACGCCCATCGCATGGTCAAAAAAAACACGTTCGCCGATTTTGGCACCAGGATGAATTTCAATGCCGGTCCATCCGCGCGTGAGGTGCGAAATAAACCGTCCCAGCCATTTGAAACCGTGGGTCCAGCACCAGTTGGCGCGGCGGTGCAGGATGACAGCATGCAGGCCGGGGTAGCAGGTCAGCACTTCCCAGCCGGTACGGGCGGCCGGGTCGCGTTCAAGAATGCATTGAATGTCGGAGCGGAGTCTGGAAAACATCAAGGGAGTTTAGGGGTTGGCTGGCGTATTCGCTGGCGCTGGCGTCTTGTCCAGGGCGGGCAAAGTCTTATCCGGCGTATTTCGCATCATCGCCTTGGCCACGCCGCGCAGGATGTGGATTTCTTCAGGGCTGAGCTGTGCCCGGTTAAACAGCTGGTTCAGGCGTGGCATGAGTTTCTTGGGCGATGCCGGATCCAGAAAGCCGATGCCGGTCAGCGCCTCTTCCCAGTGCCTGAGCATGCCGCTCACGGCTGCGGCGTCGGCCAGCCGGGGCTCGCTGGTGGCCCGCTGCATGTCAAAGCCACCCAGCGCCTCGCGCCAGTCGTAGGCGATCAGTTGCACCGCCGCGCCCAGATTGAGCGAGCCGAATTTCGGATCAGTCGGAATGCTCAAGGCGACATGGCAGCGATAGACGTCATCGTTTTGCATGCCAAAACGCTCGGAACCGAACAAAAAAGCAACCGAATCTGGCCTTGGAGCATGATAGACGGGCGCATCCAGCTCTTGTTTTGATAGCACATCGCTTTGACCCAGCAACTCGGCAAAATGCGCGCGCGGCGCCTGGGTAGGCGGGCCGAAGTCGCGCGGCGTCATGGCCGTGGCGCACAGATGCGTCATGCCACCCAAGGCTTCATCGAGCGTGGCGACGATGCGGGCATTCTTGAGCACATCAAGTGCGCCGCTGGCCCGCTGGATGGTTTCTTCGCGGTTCAGTACATTGGCCCAGCGTGGCGCCACCAGCACCAGGTCGTCAAAGCCCATCACTTTCATGGCGCGGGCGGTGGCGCCCACATTGCCGGCGTGGCTGGTGTTGATCAGGACAAAACGGGTTTTCATGGGTAAAAAAGGCGCCAGCACCGCAGTCGAAAACCCGGAGCATCAGGGTAATTCCGGCCAGGGCGGGGGAAGCCGGTAAAATGCACCATTGTCGCCTGCCGCCGCCAGTTACCGGTTTACGGCTTGCAGTTCCTGCCCGCTCTTTCTTAAGCTCTATGTCCAGCAATCTACACCCCATGCTCAACGTGGCCGTCAAGGCTGCGCGCGCCGCCGGCGCCCTGATCAACCGCGCCGCACTTGATGTCGAAGCGGTCCGCGTTTCACTCAAGCAGACCAACGATTTCGTCACCGAAGTCGATCAGGCCGCCGAGGCCGCGATCATCGAAACCCTGCTCACCGCCTACCCTGGCCACGGCATTCTGGCCGAAGAGTCGGGCAGCGAGCATGGCGCCAAAGATTCCGAATTCGTCTGGATCATCGATCCGCTGGACGGCACCACCAACTTCATCCACGGCTTTCCGTTTTACTGCGTCAGCATTGCGCTGGCCGTGCGCGGCAAGGTCGAGCAGGCCATCGTATATGACCCGATCCGCAACGACATTTACAGCGCCAGCAAAGGCCGCGGCGCCTACGTCAACGACCGGCGCCTTCGCGTCGGCAAGCGCACGCGCCTGCAGGAATGCCTGATTTCCACCGGCTTTCCCTACCGCCCCGGCGACAAGCTCAAGCCCTACCTCAGCATGCTCGGTGAAGTCATGAGCCAGTGCGCTGGCGTTCGCCGCCCGGGCGCGGCAGCGCTTGACCTGGCCTATGTTGCGGCGGGCATGACCGACGGCTTTTTTGAAACCGGCCTGCAGCCGTGGGACGTGGCGGCCGGCTCGCTGCTGGTGACCGAAGCGGGCGGCCTGATTGGCAACTTTACCGGCGAGGCTGACTTCATGGACCATGGCGAATGCGTGGCCGCCAACCCGCGCATTTACGGCCAGCTGGTGGGCGCGCTGGGCAAGTACAGCAAGTTTGCCGGCGCGGGCGACAAGGCCACGGTACGCCAGGCCTTGCAGAATTCAAGGACTGAAGCCAGCGCGGACGAAAGCACCGACGGCAGCGAAAAAATTACCTCCACCATGAGCGAAAAACCCACGCTCAAGGCCAAAAGAATCAAGCCCCAGCTTGCCCGCGATACCAGCACGCCAGACGCCCCATTCCAAGGCACCATTTCGAAATAACTTGAACACTTCAGAGCGACAACCTGAGTGAAAGCTCTTTCGTAATTGAACAGATTATTTCTTAACAGTCACTAAGCGGGCGTTGGCGGTTGTTCAGCCGCCTCTCCACAAAGTCAGTCCTGGAGGCGCCTCAGCTAAAATCACAAACACAAGCGCACCTGCGCCTGAGTTGGGCAATCTGCCATTCACCCCCCTATTGAGCGATCCTCTTCTTCTATGTCCGAACCCATCCTCCAAGCTTCGTCCACACCGGCTGATGCAGCGCTGCTGCTCGAAGTCGCCGAACTGGTGGTGAGCGCCTTGAATCTGGAAGTTGCTGCAGCCGATGTGCAAGCGGACGAGCCGCTGTATGGCGACGGACTGGGCCTTGACTCCATCGATATCCTTGAAATTGCGCTCGTCGTCTCCAAACGCTACGGCCTGCAACTGCGCGCAGACCACGACGACAACCACGCCATCTTTCATTCGCTGCGCAGCCTGAGCGACCATATCGCTGCCCAACGCACCAAGTGAAAGCCGGGCTGACAATACAGTCAAGACAAGCCTGTCGCTGGGGATTTATCGGCGTCCTGGCCATGGGCTACGCATTACTCTCCTACCTGGCCGCCGCATCGGCCACGCACGGTCTCCCCGGCGCCGTGGTCGCAGTTACGCCTATGCTAGTGCTGTCATTTCTGATGGCATGGCGCTCAGCCCGGCGCGCGCTCATGCTGACCCTTTGGCTCGCAGGCTGCGCCCTGCTCTACGGCATCAAGGACCGGCTGATCGCCCATTACAACTGGGTTTTCCTGCTGGAGCATGCAGCCACCTATTTACTGCTCTGCGCCACTTTCGGCCAAACCCTGCGCCACGGCGAAACGCCGATGATTTCGCGCTTTGCCTGCATCGTGCATGGCGGCTTGTCGACCGCGCTCATCCGTTACACACGAGCTGTCACCTGGGCCTGGACCCTGTATTTTGGCGGTGTTGCAGGCATTTCACTCTTGCTGTTCTGGCTGGCCCCCGTTTACATCTGGTCTGCGTTTGCCTATCTTCTGGGAATTCCTCTGCTGGTGTTGATGTTCGCGGGGGAATATGCCGCGCGCTGTTACCTGCTGTCGGCCGCAGACCGGGCCGGACCGCTGGAGGCGATTCGGGCTTTCCGACAGGCTTCCACAAAGGGCGCTGCGCAGCCCGGCAATCAGCCATGACCACCTTTCCGCTGGTCACCCATCTCCATGCTGAAGACGTCATCGCTTACGGTCATGACAAGCCGATCACCGTGGCGCATTTTCTGGCCGACGTCAGGCAACTTGCCTCCGCATGGCCACCGGGCCGGCATGTCCTCAATGTCTGCGGTGACCGTTACCGCTTTGCCGTTGGCATGGCCGCCGCCCTGCTGGCCGGCAAAATCAGCCTTCTGCCACCCACGCTCACGCCAGAGATGGTGCGCCAGGTCAGGAACTTTGCGCCTGACGTGTTTTGCCTGACGGACCAGCCGCAGTCCATCGCTCTGCCGCAATTTGCATGGGCAGATGCCGTGACAGCGCGCGCGCCGGCTACTGCTGACATGCAAACTGACAACCACGACATCCCGGATATTCCCGCCTCACGAACAGCCGCCATCGTATTCACCTCGGGCTCGACCGGCTCGCCTGTGGCGCACCGCAAAAGCTGGGGCGCACTGGTGAGCAGCGTGCGAGCCGAAGCCACCCGCCTCGGCCTGCTCGACGGCAGGCGCCACAGCATTGTGGCCACGGTGCCGCCGCAGCACATGTATGGCTTTGAGTCCTCCGTGCTGCTGGCCCTGCAAAGCGGAGCGGCCATGAGCGCGGCTCATCCGTTTTACCCGGCCGACATCTGCTCAACCCTGGCGGCTGCGCCTCAACCCTGCATGCTGGTCACCACACCCGTTCACCTGAAGGTGTTGCTGGCGTCGGGACTGGACATTCCCTTGCCCGATCTGGTTCTGTCGGCGACCGCGCTCCTCCCACCCCAGCTGGCAACGGCTGCCGAGGCGCGCTTGCAGGCACCGGTTTTTGAGATTTATGGCTCTACCGAAACGGGGCAGATAGCATCCCGCCGCACAACGCAAACCGCCGAGTGGACGCTTTTTCCGGGTATCACGCTCAGTGCCATGCAAGGCCGGGTCTGGGCTTCAGGGGGACATCTTGAGCGAGCCATGCCCCTGGGAGACGAGCTTGAGCTGTTAAGTGACGAGCACTTTCTTTTGCACGGCCGCATTGCCGATCTCATCAACATCGCGGGTAAACGCAGCTCCCTTGGCTACCTGAACCATCAGCTCAACGCCGTGCCGGGCGTGATCGACGGCGCGTTTTTCATGCCTGACGAGGGCGATGGTGACAAGGTGACGCGCCTGACGGCCTTTGCAGTCGCCCCAGGCATGACGGCGTCCGCGCTGCTGGCGGCCCTGCGCGAGCGTATTGACGCCGTTTTCATCCCGAGGCCGCTCGTGCTGCTGGATTCGCTGCCACGCAACAGCACCGGCAAATTGCCGCATGACACGCTTGAGGCGCTAGCGCGCGAGCACCGTAAAAAGGCGGCCCATGCACAGTGAAACCACGCTCTTCATTTCGCCTGACCATCCGGCTTTTGCCGGGCATTTTCCGGGCATGCCTATTTTGCCCGGCGTGGTGTTGCTCGACGCAGCTGTACATACGGTGTTGCAGGCAATGCGCGCCTCCTCATCCGGCGACAGGGGCGAAGATGGCGCAAAAGATATCTGCCAGATCAGCTCCGCCAAATTCCTCAGTCCGGTCAGTCCGGGCGAGACCCTGACTATTTCCTGTACCACGTCCGCCTCGGGCAGCACGCGCTTTGACATTTCATGCGGCAGCCGCAAAGTAGCCGCCGGCACGTTCGTGTTGTCGCCGGCACCATGAAAAAGGAACGCGATACCCCGGCGACGGGAAGCGCTGAATGGCAACAAAATCCGGAACGCAGCAACCTGTTCATGCTGCGCGTGATGACCTCGATCTCGTTGCACCTTGGCCGAAGGGTGAGCCGCGTCGTCCTGTACGGGATTGCGGCGTACTTTCTGGCTTTTGCACCGGCAGCGCGCCGCATGTCACGCAATTATTTGTGCCGAGTGCTCAATCTGCCATCGGCTGCAGCCGTTGGCTGGCGACATCTGTTCCGGCATTTCCTGAGTTTCGCGTCGGCCATCCACGACCGTGTCTTTCTACTCAACGACCGCTTTGATCTGTTCGATATTCGCATTCACAACCAAACGCTGATCGACAAGATCGTGGCCGATGGCCAGGGCGTGTTCCTCATCGGTGCTCACATGGGAAGCTTCGAAGTGCTTCGGGCCATTGGCCGCAGGCAGCCCGGCCTGCGCGTGGCAATGGCGATGTACGAAGAAAATGCACGCAAGATCAATGCGGCACTGTGCGCCATCAATCCGAATGCGCAGCAGGACATCATTGCCCTCGGTAATATCGATTCCATGATCAAGGTGCATGAGCTGCTGGCCCAGGGCACCGTAGTCGGCATGCTGGCCGACCGCTCGCTTGGCAGCGACGACACGCATCCCGTCGAGTTTCTGGGTGATGCGGCCGAACTGCCGCTCGGCCCCTTCCGGCTGGCCGCCATCCTGAAGCGCCCGCTCGTCTTCATGGTGGGCCTGTACCGCGGCGGCAACCGTTACGACATTCACTTTGAACCCCTCGCTGATTTTTCGGCACTGCCGCCGCGTGGCCGCACCCTGGCGGTTGAGGCAGCCTTGACCCGTTATGCTGCGTTGATGGCGCAATACTGTTACAGCGCGCCCTACAACTGGTTCAATTTTTTTGACTTTTGGCGCGCCCCCGTGCCGCAAAAAGACAGACACTCCGCATAAATCACCTGAACTCATGACGCCTTCTCTTCACCCCTCGATACTTGCGATCCGCTGGGAACGCACCCTGGCTTCCCTGATTATTGGCTTGATGCTTGCCACGCTTGGAGCGCCAGCCTTTGCCGCCTGGGACCTCCAGCAGCTGATGGATACGCTGGCGCAGAACAAGTCCGGCCACACCACCTTTGTCGAGAAAAAATATATAGCCATGCTCGACAAGCCCGTCGAATCGTCGGGGGAGCTTCTTTACACCGCGCCGGACGGGCTCGAAAAACGCACGCTCAAACCCAGGCCCGAATCCATGGTGATCAACGGCGGAGAATTGTTCATTGAACGCGGGCAACAAAAACATCGCTTGCAATTACAGGCTTACCCGGAACTGGCTGCCTTCATCGACAGTATTCGCGGCACCCTGGCTGGCGACCGCAAGGCGCTGGAACGCAGCTACCGATTGAGCCTGGAAGGTACAGCCGAACACTGGACACTGCAACTGCTGCCGCTGAATGAAAAAATGCAGGCCGTCATCAAGCGCATCAGCATCGCCGGCGCGCGCGACCAGGTCCGCAGCATCGAAATTATCCAGGCCGATGGTGACAGCTCCCTGATGACCATCGAAAAATCGGCAACACCGTGATGACGCCAATTCGGCGCCGGGGGATGACCGCTATCGCGCTGTGGCTGGCTTTTTTGCTGGCGTGCGGCGCCATCATTAGCCGCACCCACTTCACCACGGACCTGTCGGCATTTTTGCCGCGTACCCCCACGCCCGAGCAGCAATTGCTGATGGATCAGCTGCGCGATGGCCTGGCCTCACGCCTTATTCTGGTGGGTATTGAAGGTGCCGATGCGCCCACCCGCGCCGGGCTATCCAGACAGATCGCCCAGCGCCTGCGCGCCGATCCGGCCTTTGTCAGCATCAACAATGGCGAGCCCGTCAACACCGAGCGCGACCGCGCTTTCCTGTTCAACAACCGTTACCTGTTGAGCCCTGCAGTCACACCCGCGCGCTTCACCGCAGACGGCCTGCATGCCGCCCTGAGTGACAGTATCGATCTGCTCGCCTCGCCTGCCGGGCTGCTGGTGAAGTCCATGCTGCCACGCGATCCGACCGGTGAAATGGTGCAACTGCTCGACCAACTCAACAGCGGCAGTCGCCCTCATTTGGTGGACGGCGCATGGGCATCACGCGACGGCGCGCGTGCCTTGATGCTGATGCAAACGCGCGCCGCAGGCTCCGACACCGATGCCCAGCAGCGTGCCATGGCGTCCATCCAGCAAGCGTTTGACACGGCACCCGCCGCAAGCCCCGCCGCCAAACTGGTGATGACCGGCCCTGGCGTGTTTTCAGTGACCTCACGGGACACCATCAAAAGTCAGGTCAGCCGCCTCTCCATCATCAGCGTCATCCTCATTGCGACGCTTTTATTACTGATTTATCGCTCCTTCACCGCCCTTGCATTGGGCTATTTGCCGGTCATCAGCGGCGTTCTGGCGGGTATCGCAGCCGTCAGCCTGGGCTTTGGGTCGGTGCATGGCATCACCCTCGGATTTGGCACGGCGTTGATCGGCGAGGCGGTGGACTATTCAATCTATCTGTTTGTGCAATCCGAACACGATGGTGCAGACCAGAAAATCTGGATCAAGCGCTTCTGGCCCACGATCCGGCTCGGCGTGCTGACGTCGATATTCGGCTTTGCTTCGCTGCTGCTGTCCGGCTTTCCGGGACTGGCACAACTCGGCCTGTATTCGATTGCCGGGCTGGTCAGCGCCGCCACCGTTACCCGATTTGTCCTGCCGCATCTGTTGCCAGCGAAGTTTCGCCTCCATGATGTATCGGCCATTGGCCGCGTACTGGCCCACCTGGCACGGCGCGCCGCGGCACTGCGCTGGCCGGCCGCAATACTGTTGCTGGTGGCATGCACCATCCTCTTCGTAAACCGCGCCAGTTTGCTGAATGACAAGATATCGTCCTTGAGCCCGGTATCGCAGGCCGATGTAGTGCTCGATGAGCGCCTGCGCGCCGATATGGGCGCGCCCGATGTGCGTTATCTGGTGGTGGTATCGGGTACGAATCGGGAATCTGTATTGCGCTCTTCCGAGCAGGTTTCAACACTGCTGCAAATGCAAGTCGACCAGGGTGAACTCGCCGGATTCGAGAGCCCCAGCCGTTACCTTCCCAGCACTGAGACGCAGCTCGCACGCCAGGCCAGTTTGCCTGCACCGGCCCTGCTTGAAACGCAGCTTGCACAAGCGGTTCAGGGCTTGCCGGTACGCGCACCACTGTTTGCGCCGTTTCTGGCTGATGTCGCCGCCGCCCGCAGCCAGCCTTTGCTGCAGGCAGCCGACCTTGAGAAAACCTCCATGGCGATGGCGATAGATGCCTTGCTCATTCAGCAAGATCACCAATGGCGCGCCTTGTTGCCGCTTACCGCACCTGAAGGTATCGTTATCAATGCCAGTCGTATTCAGGCAGCATTGAAAGCAAGCCGTTTGCCCGACGTTCTGTTTGTCGACATGAAAGCCGAATCAGATCGCTTGTATTCCGGCTACCTGCATGAAGTCATCTTGCTATCGCTAGGCGGAGTGATCGCCATCATCGCACTGCTGCTTCTGGTTTTTCGCTCGCCCATGCGTGTGCTTCGGGTCGTCGCTCCACTCATCGCCGCAGTCATCACCGTCATGGCAGGATTGGCCGTTTTCGGCCAGCAATTGATTATTCTGCACCTGGTCGGCTTACTGTTGGTGGTCGCGGTGGGCTCCAATTACGCGCTGTTCTTTGACCGACCTGATCCACGCATGCCGATCGCGCCCCGTACCCTTGCCTCGATGTTGTTTGCCAACCTCACCACCGTCGCAGGTTTTGGTCTGCTGGCGTTTTCCAAGGTCTCCATATTGCAGGCAATGGGCGCCACGGTGGCACCAGGCGTCATCCTGGCGCTGATGTATTCCGCAATTTTTGCCAGGCAAGCCAATGCGTGATTCACGCTGGCAGCCCACGCTGTTGATACGCGCATCTGTCGCCTTACATTTGCTGGCCTTCATCACCGTCATCGCAACACCCGGGCAATGGCCTTGGGCGCTGGGCGCGGTCGCCATCAATCACCTGCTGATAGCAGGCATAGGCCTGTGGCCGCGCAGCCACTGGCTGGGACCAAACTGGACACGGCTGCCCACCGGCGCGACCGCCAGAAATGAAATCGCCCTGACCATTGATGACGGCCCCGACCCCATCGTCACTCCGCAGGTGCTTGATATTCTGGATCGGTACGCTGCCCAGGCCACCTTTTTTTGTATCGGCGAAAAAGCTGTTCGATATCCGGATTTATGCCGGGAAATCGTTCGTCGGGGCCATACCGTCGAAAACCATAGCCAGCATCATAGGCATCATTTTTCACTGATGGGCTCACGCGCCATGATGCGTGAACTGCAGGCCGCACAAGACACGCTCACGACAATTTCCGGTCAGCGCCCCCTGTTCTTTCGCGCGCCTGCGGGCTTGCGCAACCCTTTTCTCGACCCGGTGCTTCATCGACTCGGGCTCATCCTCGCCAGTTGGTCGGTTCGTGGTTTCGACACCCGGGTCGGCGACGCTCGACGCGTTAAAAATAAATTATTGCGTGGCTTGCACGCGGGTGCCATTTTGCTGCTTCACGATGGCAACGCGGCACGTACAGCCGGGGGCATCCCAGTCATTCTCGAAGTGCTGCCAGCTTTGCTGGAGTCGGCTGCAGCCGCACAATTGCGCACCGTGACCTTACGGCAGGCTCTTTCATGATCACCCGGCACGCTGGTGCTGACCCATGGTATCGGCGAGCTGCAAAGCTCATCCCCAGGCATTTTTATCTGAAGAGTATCGGCACGGCTCTTTTCATCAGCCTATTTTTCGGCGCTTATTTTTACGTACTCAAAAATCCGGCCTACCCGATCACGGTGATGCCCACCACCTTGCTGGATAGCCTGATCGACTTTCAACCCCTGGCGTTGCCGGTGTACTTGTCGCTATGGGTCTATGTTTCGCTGCCCCCCGTATTTTTTGCCACGCGGAGCGAACTCTATCGCTACGGGATGGCAGCAGCATTGACCTGCCTTGCCGGGCTGACTATTTTTTATTTCTGCCCCACAGCGACGCCAGTGGCCGATATCGACTGGGCCCGGTACCCCAATATGCTGTTTCTTAAAAACATGGACGCCTCGGGCAATGCCTTCCCTTCCCTTCATGTCGCCACAGCCGTTTTTTCGGGTATCTGGTTACATCGCTTGCTTCGTCGCTTCGGGGGACCGTGGTGGATACTTACGCTCAATGGCATATGGTGTATCGGCATCGTCTATTCCACATTGGCCACCCGCCAGCATGTTGCCGTCGATATGTGGGCCGGCCTCGTGCTCGGCGGCCTGGCGGCCTGGCTGTCCTTGCGACATCACCTGCAGACGAAAGTCGCCATTAAAGCCAGCCAGCACTCATTTGATGCGGGCTGAATCCCTTAATTTGCTAAAGTATCGCCCTACTTAGATTGGTGTTTTTTCTGTATCCGCTCTGGCTTTCCCATTACACCGCGACCAGCGGCATCGGTCACGGCCTTCAACAGACCCTTGATGCACTGCGTCAGCGCCGCAGTGGCTTGGTGCCCTGCACGTTTGACACGGTAGATTTGCCCACTTTTGTGGGCGAGGTCGTGGGGGTGGATGCCGTGCAGTTCCCCCCACAGCTGGCCGATTTCGATTGCCGCAACAATCGGCTCGCGTTGCTGGGCTTGATGCAGGACGGCTTTGCCGATGCCGTAGCGGTCGCCGCCCAAAAATATGGCGCGCAACGCGTTGGCGTATTTATTGGCACCAGCACGTCCGGCATTCTGCAAACGGAACTGGCTTATCGCAGGCGCGATCCTGTGAGCGGTGCACTCCCTGCCGATTTTATTTACAACACCACGCACAATACTTTCTCGGTCGCCGATTTCACGCGTCATTATTTTGGCTTGACCGGTCCGGCCGTTGTGGTGTCATCGGCGTGCTCATCCAGCGCCAAGGTATTTGCCTCAGCCCGCCGCATGATGGCCGCAGGACTGATAGACGCGGCGGTCGTGGGCGGTGTCGATTCGCTGTGCCTGACAACCTTGTATGGCTTCAATTCCCTTGGCCTGATGTCAACGCAGTCCTGCCGCCCGTTCGACGCCGCACGGGACGGCATTTCCATCGGTGAGGCGGCGGCATTTGCGCTGCTGGAACGCGTTCCGGAGCGATTGGATGAGAATGCCGTGTTGCTGCTCGGAGTAGGCGAATCCAGCGACGCCTATCACATGTCCTCCCCCCACCCCGAGGGCCTGGGCGCGCGCATGGCGATGCAGGCTGCACTGGAAATGGCGCATCTCAACGCAGCCGACATTGATTACATCAACCTGCACGGCACCGCCACACCAAGCAACGATGCGGCCGAGGCCAAAGCCGTCGCCGCGCTGTTCGGATCAAGCACGCCCTGCAGTTCCACCAAAGGCGCAACCGGACACACGCTGGGCGCTGCCGGTGGCCTGGAGGCGGTGGTCTGCGCACTGGCACTGCAACACGGGCTGCTGCCGGGTGGCGTGAATACGCAGCAGCTTGATACCGCGCTTCCCCTGAATTACCTACTCGAAAACCGTGAACAACCGGTTTCGTATGTGCTCAGCAACTCATTTGGCTTTGGCGGCACCAACTGCAGCCTGGTGCTTGGACGAGGCAAGGGCAGCGCCCGCTAACATGAACACGCTCACCGCCTATATCGAAGGTATCGGTCTGTCCGGACCCGGCTTGAACGGCTGGCCAGGCAGCGTGGCCACTCTCGCCGGGCAGCAGCCTTACCAGGGCAGCCCGACGCTATTGCCCCCTCCGCTAAGCCTGCCTGCGGCAGAACGCCGGCGCAGCAGCAGCATTGTCAAACTGACCCTGGCCGCCGGCCTGGAAGCGGTTGCAGCAGCCGGGGTAGATTCGAGCCAACTGCCGATGGTGTTTTCCGCGTCCAGCAGCGATGGCTATAACTGCCACGAAATCTGCCAGATGCTGGCCTCCGATGATCGCCAGATATCGCCTACCCGCTTCCACAATTCGGTCCACAACGCAGCGGCCGGCTACTGGGGTATCGCCACGGGCGCCATGGCTGCATCGTCGGTATTGTGTGCGTTTGACGCGAGCTTCGGCGCCGGTTTGCTGGAGACCCTGGCCCAGGTCGTCGTTGACAACAGAGCCAGCCTGCTGCTGGCCTGCGACACCCCTTATCCTGAACCCATGCACAGTACCCGCCCCCTGCCAGACGCATTTGGCGTGGCGCTGGTGCTGGCCCCTCAGCGCAGCGCCCGGTCATTGGCAAAAATCAGCGTCAGCTTGAGCGATGCAGTTGCAGGGCAACTTGACGATGCCGCGCTGGAAGCCTTGCGCGTGACAATTCCTGCGGCGCGAAGCCTTCCCTTACTGCGCCTTATTGCGCAACGCCAGGCCGCCCATGTGGTGCTGGATTATCTCGACAGCGCACGTCTGGCAGTCGCCATAAGCCCATGCTAGACAAGGCCTGGATCGCCGGCCATATCCCGCATCAGGGCAACATGTGTTTGCTCGATAGCGTGGCGCATTGGGATAGCCAGCGTATCCAGTGCCGCGCCGGCAGCCACCGCAACCCCGATAACCCGCTGCGTTCACGCGACCAGCTTGGCGCCGCCTGCGGGATTGAATATGCAGCCCAAGCCATGGCTGTACACGGTGCCCTGCTGGCCGCCGCTGACAGCAATCGCCCGCGCGCCGGCTTTCTTGTGAGCGTGCGCGGCACTACCCTGCATGTGCCGCGGCTGGATGACATCGGCGCCGATCTCGACATTGAAGCCTTGTCCATCAGCAGCGGCGGCGACCATATCCTGTACCAGTTCAGTCTCCACGCAGCCGGGCGCCTGCTGATTGATGGCCGTGCGGCCGTGGTGGTGAACGCCGACAGTATTGCCCCAGCAGCACCACAGTCAGGAAACACGTTATGAAACACGCATTGGTCACTGGCGGCAGCGGCGGAATAGGTTCCGCCGTTTGTCGGCGCCTGGCAGCCGATGGTTGCCACGTATTGATCCACGCCCATCGCGGCGTTGACGCAGCGCATGCGCTGGCTGATGACATCACCGCGCAGGGCGGCAGTGCACAGGTGCTGGTATTTGACGTGACGGACAGAACGGCGACGGCGGACGCACTCAACCCGCTGCTGGAGCACAAGCCCATCCAGATTTTGGTCAACAATGCCGGCCTCCATGACGACGCAGTGTTCCCCGGCATGCGTGCCGAGCAATGGCACCGCGTGATCGACGTGTCGCTGCACGGCTTTTTTCACGTCACCCAGCCCTTGATGATGCCGATGATCCGTACCCGTTGGGGACGCATCATCAACGTCACATCGGTGGCCGCCGTGGCCGGCAACCGCGGGCAGGTCAACTACTCGGCAGCCAAGGGCGCCCTGCATTCCGCCACCAAATCGCTCGCGCTGGAAGTGGCCAGCCGCGGCATCACCGTCAATGCCGTAGCGCCCGGCATCATCACGACACCCATGAGCCAGGACAGTTTTGATGCACCGACCATTGCCCGGCTGGTTCCAATGAAGCGCGCTGGCCGGCCCGAGGAAGTAGCGGACCTCGTCAGTTTTCTGGCCTCGGAGCGCGCAGCCTACATCAGCGGCCAGATCATTTCAATCAACGGCGGGATGATTTAACCCGTAAATATCAACATGAATACCCCCAGACCTCTCCCTCCGGTGCATGCACCACACATTGCGTTAACCGATTACTACCGGACCGAGCAGGATCGGCAAGCCTATTTGCGCAATATTTTTGACAACACCGCAGCGGATTACGACCGTATCGAGGCGATGTTGGCATGGGGATCCGGTTCCCGTTATCGGCGCCAGGCGCTTATTCGCGGCGGCCTGAAAGCGGGCATGAAAGTACTCGATGTGGGCGTGGGAACCGGGCTGGTTGCAGCGCAAGCCTGTATTTTGGCCGGCAATCCCGCCCTGGTCACCGGGGTCGACCCCAGCCCGGGCATGATGGCTGCCAGCAAGTTGCCCAAGACCATGGTGTTGATGGAAGGCCGGGCTGAATCATTGCCTTTCCCCGACAATCATTTTGATTTTTTGAGCATGGGCTATGCACTGCGCCATATCAGCGATCTGGGCGTGGCGTTTGCAGAGTTTGAACGGGTATTGAAGCCCGGTGGCCGTCTATGC
>JAYWDL010000155.1:0-5999 GCA_043779865.1 Polaromonas sp. | reverse complement strand
TCATCGAATACACAGGCATTCACCGCAGAGGCGCAGAGAACGCAGAGTGCCGCAGAGAAAATTTTTCCTGTCTCTGCGAACCTCTGCGTTCTCTGCGCCTCTGCGGTGAATGTCTGCGTATCCTGCTTATTTGATGACTGAAAGACAACCGTGACCTACAAAGCCCCGCTCAAAGACATGCTGTTCAACATACAGCACATCGCCAACATCGAAGAAGTTGCAAAAATTCCGGGCTTCGAGGACGCTGGTTTTGAAACCGCGCAGGCGGTGCTTGAAGAGTGTGCCAAGTTCAACGAAGGCGTGCTGTCGCCGCTGAACTGGGCGGGTGACCAGAACCCTTCGAGCTGGAAAGCAGGCGTGGTCACCACCACACCTGGCTTCAAGGAGGCATTCAAGCAGTATGCCGAAGGCGGCTGGCAAGGCTTGCAGCATCCGGCAGATTACGGCGGCCAGGGGTTGCCCAAAACCATTGGCGCGGCCTGCGGTGAAATGCTCAACTCGGCCAACATGAGTTTTGCGCTGTGCCCGCTGCTCAGCGACGGCGCGATTGAAGCATTGTTGACGGCCGGCTCCGATGACCTGAAGGCAACGTATCTTGAAAAGCTGATCAGCGGCCAATGGACCGGTACCATGAATTTGACCGAGCCGCAGGCGGGCTCTGACCTGGCGATGGTGCGCTCCAGAGCGGAGCCACAGACCGACGGCACCTACAAGGTCTTCGGCACCAAGATTTACATCACCTACGGCGAGCACGACATGGCCGAGAACATCGTGCACCTGGTGCTGGCGCGGGTTACGGGTGCGCCCGAGGGTGTCAAGGGCATCAGCCTTTTTGTAGTTCCAAAGTTCACGGTCAAGGTGGACGGCTCGCTCGGTGAGCACAACGACGTGCATTGCGTCAGCATTGAACACAAGCTCGGCATCAAGGCCTCACCTACTGCCGTGCTTCAGTACGGCGACAAAGGTGGCGCGGTCGGCTATATCGTCGGTGAAGAAAACCGCGGCCTCGAATACATGTTCATCATGATGAACTCGGCCCGCTACGCTGTCGGCATGCAGGGCATTGCGATTGCCGAGATGGCCTACCAGAAAGCGGTCGCGTTTGCCAAAGACCGCGTGCAGAGCCGCCCGGTGGATGGCTCCATCAAGGCGAGCGCCCCCATCATTCATCACCCTGACGTCAAACGCATGCTGATGACCATGCGCGCCTACATTGAGGGCTGCCGCGCGATGGCGTCTGTGGCCGCGGCCGCGTACGACGCCACGCACCATCACCCCGACGCGGAGGTGCGCAAGCAAAACCAGGCCTTCTACGAATTCATGGTGCCGCTGGTCAAAGGCTACAGCACCGAGATGAGCCTTGATGTGGCATCGATGGGCGTTCAGGTGCATGGCGGCATGGGTTTTATTGAAGAAACCGGCGCAGCGCAGTATTTACGCGACGCCAAAATCCTGACGATCTATGAGGGCACCACGGCGATTCAGGCCAACGACCTGATTGGTCGCAAAACCTCGCGCGATGGTGGTCAGACCGCGAAAGCCATCGCCGCCCAGATTGAATTCACCGAAGCAGCGTTGACGAAGCAGGGCGGTCCCGATGCGGTGGCCGTTGCGAAGCGCCTGAAGGCCGCGCGCGAAGCGTTTGTCGATGTGGTCGGCTTCGTGGCCGACAACACCAAAGCCAGCCCGAATGCGGTCTTTGCGGGCAGCGTGCCTTATCTGATGCTCGCCGGTAACCTGGTGGCGGGCTGGCAGATGGCGCGCTCGCTGTTGGTGGCGCAAGAAGAGCTGGCCAAGGGCATCGACGCCGACTTCATGAAAGCGAAAATCGTGACTGCGCGGTTTTATGCCGACCATTTGCTGACCAAAGCCCCCGGCATGCGCGACAGCATCGTTGAAGGTGCAGAAAGCGTGACGGCACTCGCGCTGGAAGCGTTCTGACCCGCGTGGGTTTTGCTCCTGATTTAATAGCTGCTTGCGCAGGATCTGTCTGGGCTACAGCCACTATTTTCTTGAGAATCTGCCACGAGGCACGCCATCACCGCTGAAAGAAGCCATGTCACGACTACCCGCACCGCTCAACAACCTGCCGCTGCCCATCATCGGCTCGCCGCTGTTCATCATCAGCAATCCGAAACTGGTCATTGAGCAGTGCAAGGCCGGCGTGGTGGGTGCCATACCGGCGCTCAATGCGCGCCCTGCGTCGCAACTGGACGAATGGTTGGCCGAGATCACGGAGACGCTGGCAGCCTACAATCAGGCCAACCCCGACAGGCCCGCCGCGCCGTTCGCCATCAACCAGATCGTGCTCAAGTCCAACGACCGGCTGGAGCACGACATGGCAATGTGCGTGAAGTACAAGGTGCCTATCTACATCACCAGCCTGGGCGCGCGGGAAGACATCAACGCTGCTGCGCACAGCTATGGTGGTGTGGTGCTGCACGACATCATCAACAACAAGCACGCCCGCAAGGCGATTGAAAAAGGTGCTGACGGCCTGGTCGCGGTGGCTGCGGGTGCGGGCGGCCATGCGGGCGTCAAAAGTCCGTTCGCATTGATCCAGGAAATTCGCCAGTGGTTCGATGGCCCCATCGCACTGTCGGGCGCTATTTCTACCGGTGGTGCCGTGCTGGCCGCGCAGGCCATGGGCGCTGACTTTGCGTACATCGGCTCGGCGTTCATTGCCACTGAAGAAGCGCGCGCCTCGGATGCTTACAAGCAGGCAATCGTTGACAGCAACTCCGACGACATTGTTTACAGCAACCTGTTTACGGGTGTGCACGGCAACTACCTCGCGCCCTCGATTCGCGCTGCGGGCATGGACCCCGAGAACCTGCCACAAAGCGATGCCAGCAAGATGAACTTCGGCGGCGACAAGTCCAAGGCCTGGAAAGACATCTGGGGCTGCGGGCAGGGCATCGGCACGGTCAGCAAGGTGCAAAGCACGGCTGATTTTGTCGGCCAGCTCAAGCGCGAATATGCGCAGGCACGCGCGAGCCTTTCGCTCTAGCCCGCCAAGCCTCGCGGGCGACCTTTATTCATGGGCCTGCCAGACCGTCGCCTGCCCGGCATCGATGCGCTCAAAGGTCTGGCCTGTCTGCTGATCGTTTTGCATCATCTGGCCTTTTATGGGCCCATGTCTGATGTGGTTCATCGCCACAGACCCTGGCTGGCTGACCAACTGGTTGTATGACTATGGCCGCATGGCGGTGCAGGTGTTTCTGGTGGTGGGCGGTTTTCTGGCGGCAGCTTCGCTGGCACCGCAGGGTGTGGCCCGCTTCAAGCAGTCCGGGCGACTGATTTTTCAGCGTTATCGCCGGCTGGTGCCGCCCTATCTGGTCGCTGTTGCTGCGAGTGTGCTGGTGTCGGCCTGGGTAAGGCCATGGTTTGACCACGGATCGGTTCCCGCCGCGCCAACCCTGCTGCAAGTCGTTGCGCACGCCCTGTTACTGCAAGACCTGTTGGGCTACCAGGCCTTGTCAGCGGGCGTCTGGTATGTGGCAATTGATTTGCAGCTTTTCGCTTTGACGGTGCTCGCACTGACGGGTGCGCAACAGGCGCAGCGTCGCTGGCCTATGTTGCCAGTGCAACTGGGGATGGCGCTATTACTGCTGATGCGAACGGCTTCCATATTGGTTTTCAATCGCCAGGACGGGCTCGATAGTACTGCGCTTTATTTCGTGGGCTCTTACACGCTGGGTATGTCGGCCTTTTGGGTGTCGAACGGATTGCGTAGCGGCCGTGATGCGGCCATCGATGGCTCCTGGTCACGCACGGGGGGGGCCGGGTGTGCCGGCCATGGCTGCTGTGGGAGGCCTGGCGCTGGTGGTCGCGTTCGGACTCGTTGCCTTGGGCGCTGCCGCGCAACGCCAGGCATCAGGTACGCCGCGTGTACATGGGTTTTGGCAAACGGCTGTCACGCGGTCCGGCCTGGTGCGGGTCGGCCAGATGGCGTATTCCATTTTTCTCATTAACTTTCCGGTGTGCCTGCTGATCAACGCGGTGGTCAGTCACTGGTGGTCTGGCCAGCTGCTGGCCAATGTGCTGGGCTTGCTGGCCGCTATCACCCTGTCGCTGTTCGCAGGGGGCGTGCTCTACCGCAACGTCGAAATCCGCCAATCACCGCGCTGCGCCCACCCTGTGCGGGCGTGAACTGGCGGGTTCATCGTGGCGACAGGCACTCAGGCTCGACCCGGCTGTTCGCCGGCACCGAACCTGCGGCAGTGCAGGTTTTCGCTCGCAGCCGCTGTCACTGTCGCTGTCGCTGCTGTAGTCCCTGTAGCCACTTGTTGGTGACAAATCGGGCTGAGGACCATGAAAATACTGCATTAGAGGCTATTAAAACAATAGCGTTTTATGGCGGAGCCGCTCGATATGCCCTGCGCCGAAGCCAGCTGCGGCGCGCCAGCTTGCGCAGCTCGCTGTACCACAGCACGATGCTACCCATCGCCGCGCAGACCAGCCATTGATCAAGGCTCAGGGGCGTCGTTCCGAAGGCGAGGTTGAGAAACGGCAGGTTGACGACGGCTACCTGCAGCGCGCCCGACAGCGCCACCGCGCCCCAGAGCCACGGGTTGACGAACAATTGATGAAACGCGCTGGTGGTTTCCGACCGCGCGTTGAAGCAATTGAACAGGTGGGCAATGACCAGCACCGTGAAACCCGCCGTGCGCGCCGTCGTCAGGTCGTACGAGCCTTCAATCAGCCCGCCAGGCAGATACAGGTCAATCGTCAGCAGCGACACAGCCGCCACGGCCAGACCGATCTGCATCACGCCTGACCACATGCTGGCGTCGATGACGCGCTCGGTGAGCCGGCGCGGCTTGCGCGCCATCACGTCGTCGGTGGTGGGGTCGATCCCCATCGCCAGCGCAGGCCAGGAATCGGTGATCAGGTTCAGCCACAGGATTTGTGTGGCGAGCAGCGGCAGGACGACAGCGCCGTCCGGGCTCGACAGCCCAAGGACGCCTGCACCCACGACCCCCAAAAAAACCGTCAGGACTTCACCCATGTTTGATGACAACAGGTAGCGCAGGAACTTGCGGATGTTTTCGAAAATACTGCGGCCCTCGCGCACGGCTTCAACGATGGTCGCAAAGTTGTCGTCGGCCAGAATCATTTTCGCCGCTTCCTTGGTGACTTCCGTGCCCATCACGCCCATGGCGACACCTATGTCGGCTGATTTGAGTGCCGGCGCGTCGTTGACGCCATCGCCGGTCATGGCAACGATGTTGCCGTCGGCCTGCAGCGCATCGACGATACGCAGCTTGTGCGCAGGCGATACCCGCGCGTAAACCGATGTCTTGCGTACCGCCGCAGCAAAGGCTTCGTCGTCAAGCGCGTCCAGCTCCAGTCCGGTCAGCGCGGCAGCCCCCGGCTCCACAATGCCCAGGTCCGCCGCAATACGGGCGGCGGTGCGTGGGTGGTCGCCGGTGATCATGATCACGCGGATACCCGCGCGGTGCGCTTGCGCGATGGCGACTGCCGCTTCTTCACGGGGCGGATCGATCATGCCGACGGTACCGACGAAGATCAGGTTTTGTTCAAGCGACTCGGGCGCGTCACGGTTTTCGTCAACGCCCAGCGGGCGGTAAACTACTGACAGCGTCCGAAGCGCGGCGTTGGACATCGCATCGACATCGGCAAGAAGCCTCGCCCGCAGCGCATCATCAAGCTCGACGACCTTCATGCCCGACCGTGCGCGGGTGCAGCGGCGCAGCAGCACGTCGGGTGCGCCCTTGGTGATCACGACCATCGCATCGCCTTGCTCGTGGTCGCGTTCAATGGTTGACATCATCTTGCGCTCGGACGTGAAAGGAATTTCACCCACGCGCTCGAAACGTTTTTCGCGGCGCTCGGCCACGCCCAGCTTGCGTTCTGCCACCAGGAAAGCGGCTTCAGTGGGGTCGCCGTGAATCTCCCATACCCCGCCGTCGCCCTGGCGCAAGTCAGCGTTGCCGGCCAGCGCACCGCCGCTGAGCACCACGATCAGTTCCTCA
>JAYWDL010000154.1:0-6043 GCA_043779865.1 Polaromonas sp. | reverse complement strand
GGCTACGCATGATGTCCGGCGTACTGACCGCCACATCAGCGCATTGCGCGCGGTGCCGCAGGGCATGCTCCATCACCACCAGCGCCAGCATGGCCTCGGCAATCGGCGTGGCGCGAATGCCGACACAGGGGTCGTGCCGGCCCTTGGTCACCACCTCGGCGGGCTGGCCCTTGATGTCGATGGACTGGCGCGGCGTGATGATGGAGCTGGTCGGCTTGATGGCAATCGACACTTCCAGGTCTTGCCCGGTGCTGATTCCGCCCAGCACGCCGCCGGCGTTGTTGGAGGCAAAACCTGCCGGTGACAGCGAATCGCCGTGCGTCGTGCCACGTTGGGTCACACTGGCAAAACCCGCGCCAATTTCCACCCCTTTGACGGCATTGATGCCCATCATGGCAAACGCAATATCGGCATCGAGCTTGTCAAACAGCGGCTCGCCCAGGCCGACCGGCACGCCAGAAGCCGTGACGCGGATGCGCGCGCCACACGAGTCGCCGGCCTTTCGCAAGGCATCCATGTAGCTTTCAAGCGCTGACACATCGGCCACCGGCGCAAAAAACGGATTGTGCGCCACATGGTCCCAGGACTCGAACGGAATTACGATGTCGCCAATCTGCGTCATGCAACCGCGAAAGGTGGTGCCATATTGTTCAAACAGCCACTTTTTGGCGACTGCACCGGCCGCTACCATGGGAGCCGTCAGGCGGGCCGAAGACCTGCCACCACCGCGCGGATCGCGCAGGCCGTACTTGTGCAGGTAGGTGTAATCGGCATGACCGGGGCGGAATGTTTCCAGAATGTTGCCGTAATCCTTGCTGCGCTGGTCGGTGTTTTTGATCAGCAGGCAAATCGGCGTGCCGGTGGTTTTGCCCTCATAAACGCCTGACAGTATCTCTACCGCGTCGGGTTCGTTGCGCTGCGTGACATGGCGGCTGGTGCCGGGGCGGCGACGGTCCAGATCATGCTGGATATCGGCCTCGCAGAGCGTCATGCCCGGCGGGCAGCCGTCAATGACGCAGCCAATGGCCGGACCATGGGATTCACCAAAGTTGGTGACTGCGAAAAGGTTTCCAAAAGTATTGCCGCTCATGGAAGAGGATTATCCCAGAGCAGGGCTGCCGGCCCGCGTTGGGGCAGAGCCAGGCATGTTCAGGGGAAATTCGAGTCGCCCTTGCCGGTATCTTCCTCAGCCGGCCAGTCGCGGATATAGGCCTTGAGCATTTTGTTTTCAAAATTCTGGCTGTCCACCACGGCCTTGGCCACGTCGTAAAAGCTGATCACGCCCATCAGCATTTTCTGGTTTACCACCGGCATGTAGCGCGCATGGCGGTCCAGCATCATGCGGCGCACTTCATCGATTTCGGTATCGGGTGTGCAGGTCAGCGGGTGGTCGTCCATGGCTTTTCGCACCAGCGTGCGGCCAATCTCGCCGCCGTTGTTGACGATGCAGACGATCACCTCGCGAAAGGTCAACATGCCGACCAGATCGCCATGCTCCATGACAACCAGCGAGCCGATATCTTTTTCGGCCATGATCTCGGCGGCCTTGGCCAGGGGCTCGTCGGGCTGAACGGTGTAAAGCGTATTGCCTTTTACGCGCAGAATGTCATCAACCTTCATCGCTTTTCCTTGGTGGTTCTGACAGAACCTTCTGCCAGCTAGCTTCTTCAGGGTCACGCTGCTATTGCCTACCGGGGCGTGATTCAGATTCGATTCAAATATAGCCCACAATCTCTTCGCTAACCGTAACCAATTCCCCGTTAGCGTTTCCTGTTTAGCCCTCACGGGTGGGGCTTGGCTACTTCATGTCCGCATCCGCTTGCGTTTCAGATTCCGCTTTTTTTGCACTGGAGACACATTCAGGCCCGGTTATTCAGACCCCGGTTTCGACACCCTGGCGCTGCACGCAGGCGCAGCGCCAGACCCAGCGACCGGCGCGCGCGCCGTGCCGATTCACCTCACCACTTCCTTTGTGTTCGAGTCGAGCGACCATGCTGCCAGCCTTTTCAACCTGGAGCGTGCCGGCCATGTGTATTCGCGCATCAGCAACCCGACCAATGCGGTGCTGGAGCAGCGCGTCTCGGCGCTTGAAGGCGGCATCGGCGCCATCGCCACCGCCAGCGGCCAGGCGGCACTGCACCTGAGCATTGCCACGCTGATGGGCGCCGGCTCGCACATCGTCGCCAGCACCGCGCTCTACGGCGGCAGCCAGAACCTGCTGCACTACACGATGCGCCGCTTTGGCATAGACACCACTTTTGTCAGACCCGGCGACCTCGACGGCTGGCGCGCGGCAGTGCGGCCCAACACCAAGCTGTTTTTCGGCGAGACCGTCGGCAACCCGGGCCTGGAAGTGCTGGATATTGCGGCCGTGTCCGCCATCGCCCATGAAGCACGGGTGCCGCTGCTGGTTGATTCCACGCTAACCTCGCCCTGGCTCATCAAACCTTTCGAGCATGGCGCCGATCTGGTTTATCACTCAGCCACCAAGTTTTTGAGCGGCCATGGCACGGTGATTGGCGGCATTGTTGTCGATGGCGGCAGCTTCGACTGGGACAGGTCAGGCAAGTTTGCCGAACTGAGCCAGGCCTACGACGGCTTTCACAACATGGTGTTCAGCGAGGAAAGCACGGTGGGCGCGTTTTTGCTGCGCGCCCGCCGCGAGGGGCTGCGCGACTTCGGCGCCTGCATGAGCCCGCACACCGCCTGGCTGATTTTGCAGGGCATTGAAACGCTGCCCCTGCGCATGGCGCGCCACATGAGCAACACCGAAAAAGTGGTCGGGTTTCTGGCCAGCCACCCCTTTGTGTCGCGTGTAGGCCATCCCATGCTGGAATCCCACCCCAGCCATGCGCTGGCCAAGAAACTGCTGCCGCGCGGCGCAGGTTCGGTGTTCAGCTTTGACCTCAAGGGCAACCGCGAAAAGGGCAAGGGTTTCATCGACGGGCTGAAAGTGTTCAGCCATCTGGCCAACGTTGGCGACTGCCGCAGCCTGGTGATTCACCCCGCCAGCACCACCCACTTTCGCATGAGCGAAGAAGCGCTGCTGGGCGCAGGCATCACGCAGGGAACGATTCGCCTGTCGATTGGCCTGGAAGACCCGGATGACCTGATTGACGACCTCAAGCGCGCCCTGAGGGCCGCAGAAAAGGCAGGTACGTGATGGAACTCACCGTCAATGGCCAGACCACCTATTGCTACACCGGCGGCAAACCTTTTGATGCCGCCCAGCCCACCGTCGTTTTTATCCACGGCGTGCTGAACGACCATAGCGTCTGGATTTTGCAAAGCCGCTACCTCGCGCATCATGGCTGGAATGTGCTGGCGATTGATCTGCCCGGCCACTGCCGCAGCGAAGGCGAAGCGCCCTCAACTGTTGAAGAAGCGGCTAATTTCATTGCCGCGCTGCTCGATGCGGCCGGCGTGCAACGCGCCGCGTTGGTCGGCCACAGCTGGGGATCGCTGATTGCGCTGGAAGCTGCTGCAAGCCTGAAAGATCGTGTCAGCCACCTCGTCCTGGTCGGCACCGCCTTTCCGATGAAGGTGTCGCAGGCGCTGCTCGACAGCTCGCTGAACGAGCCGATGAAGGCGTTGAAGCTGGTCAATGTGTTCTCGCGCAGCACGCTGGCCCCGCCGCCCTCGGCGTTGGGCCCGGGCACCTGGGTCTATGGCGCGAGCATGGCGCTGGGCCGCCGCGTGCTGGCCAGCAACGCCAAGGTCAATGTGTTCCACCGCGGCTTCAAGGCTTGCGACAGCTATGCGAATGGTGAGGCGGCCATACAGCAGATCACTTGCCCGGTGCTGTTTTTGCTGGGTGCGCAAGACCAGATGACGTCGCCCAAAGCTGCGCAAACGCTTATTGCAACAGCAAAAAAAGCAGGCAAAACTGTGCAGGTCGCAACCTTGGCAGTTGGCCATCACCAGATGACCGAGGCGCCGGATGAAACGCTGTTTGCGATTCGGGACTTCTTGAAAACATGAGCACTGCCCTTACAACCAGTAACGCACTGAACGCAGCTGGCATCTCCCGCGTGATTGAAATGGCCTGGGAAGATGGGAGGACCGTGCGACATTCGAAGCCATCGCCCAGCAGTTTGGACTCAACGAGCCGGCAGTTATTGCCCTCATGCGCCGCCAGCTCAAACCCGGCTCGTTCAGGATGTGGCACAAACAGGTTACGGGCCGGGCAACCAAACACGCAGCGCTGCGTAGCCCGGACGTGACGCGGCACCGCGCGCGTCATACGCGCCAGGCTTGAGATCAAGCATGAATGGCCTCGGTATGCAGCTTCAAGTGCTGCCGCCGAGATCCTCCTCCAGGCGCCCGACGAGTTCTTTGACGTAATCGGAAAATCCCCAGCCGATATTGGCTGACATCTGTTCCAGGTTGGCCAGTCGCTGCATGAACTGTGGATACAAGCCCCGTGCCTCGCCGCGCAACAGGACTGCCAACTCGTCCAGTACCGATTCCACGCTGCTGTAGAAGCGCTCGTCAATGTCCCCATATTCATGGGTGAATCTGGCGCCGTTCTCTACATAGGTCATCAGCAGTTCTACTGTTCCCGAGAGCTTGCCCGAGGCCTTGCGGTAATCGCGGATGGCCTTGCGCGCTTCTCCCAGCTTCAGCTTGCCAACGCCCCGTGCGGGAAAGAATTGCTCTACGATCTTGTGCCGATACTTCTCCAGCGCCTCGTCGCCGCCCTCTTCGGACTCGCAGCGGGCGTGCAGAAAATGGCGGTTCTCGGCAGCCGCCTGGTAAAGGTCTTTCACCAGGGCGAGCAGCGCGGGCTTATCCAAAGTGGAGAGTTGTGGGCGAATGGCGCTCCAGCCGCCTGGCTTCCTGGTTTCTTTTTTCATGCCTTGAATGGATTGGTTTACGGGCGTTTCAGCGGGGGCAAGGATTCAGGCGAGACGATCAGGGTGATGCTGCGCGCCTGCCCGGGCACTCGCCGAATCAGAATCAGCCCCCGCCGCTCCAGCGCGACCACCATGGAATGCACGCTGGGCGGAGTGATCCGGAAAAACCGCTGCCTGTCCGCTTCCGCCGGGGCGCAGCCGTTCAGAAGGCTGTAGGGGTCATAACAGGGTGCAGAGGCTCGACTTTGACTCGATTCATGGCTCCGTCCTCAGGGTTGTGAAGATATACCCGACTGTTTGCCCCAGACGCGAGCTGAGTGGTCGAAACAGTCCAGCGCGGTTGCTATCAATTTATTAGCTACTTACGCCCGTGCAGCATGGGCTATCGGCATATCTTTTAAATAAAAACCGATTCCTGTGCTGATTGGGCCAGGCTTTGTATTTCAGGAAGCTGGCTCATGAGTGCGGCTTTTTTGGGAAAGTAGTTTGAATAAACAGGCCGTTGAGTCAACTCAGGAAAGGCAGCGCATGGCCTGGAGTGCAGGATGGGCCGCGGCAGCCTGTTCCAACTCAAGCTTGTTATCGAACAGCAAGCTTTTTCACAGAACCTCTTCCCTGCCAGTTGGAGTGCGTCCTTTTACGGTATTGAGCTGGCCGAAGGTGCTGTCGAGCAACCGCTCCAGCTTTTCCGCAGCACCATGAATGGCTTGTTCGAGGTTCGCTGCTACATGCGTTACGGCGAGGGGATGCAAACCAGCGGGCCGCGCCTCCAGCACGCATTTTTTATCGGCACCGCCTGACTTGTGGGCGCTTTCATCGCTGAGATGCGCCTCTACCCGTGTGATCTGGTCGCGAAAACGGCTCAGACTGGCGTCGACTACTGTTTTGACCTTGAGAGTCAGCGTTTCTCCGCCATGAATATTTTTGTCAGTGTTGACCTGGATTTGCATGTGTTTTCTCCTTGCAGCGAAGTGAGCCTGCATGTGCAGGCATGGCGTGTGCAGATTGCCTTGCGGCGGTATCCGGCACGGGAAGACTTGAAGCTTCATCCTAACCCAAAGCGGTACTTACAGACTGTAGAAAAATAGCGCTTAGGATCTGGCAAAAAACAACTTCCCGGAATAGGAATGTTCCTCGCCGCGTGGGATGATCAAGACTGTTGAGAAAAAGGCGGGGATTTGCAGAGT
>JAYWDL010000153.1:0-6092 GCA_043779865.1 Polaromonas sp. | reverse complement strand
GCGAATCTCGTAGCTCTCCAGCCGCACCGGAAAGCGGAACTCCAGCACCTCGGGATCGGTCAGGCGCGAATTGGTCATGTGGGTTTGCACCACGCTGGTGCCGTTAAAGCCCTCACCCGCGCCCGATCCGCCCGAGATGGTTTCGTAATACTGGTGGCGCGCATTGCCAAAGGTGAAGTTGTTCATCGTGCACTGGCTGGCCGCCATCACGCCCAGCGCGCCATACAGCGCGTTGGTGATGCAGGTTGAAGTTTCGACATTGCCCGCCACCACCGATGCAGGCGGATTCGGGTTGAGCATGGAACCGGCGGGAATGATCACCTTGAGCGGTTTCAGGCAACCCGCATTGAGCGGAATGTCATCGTCCACCAGCGTGCGGAACACATACAGCACGGCAGCCATGCAAACCGCCGTCGGCGCATTGAAGTTGTTGGTCTGCTGCGCCGAGGTGCCGGTAAAGTCGATTTCGGCGCTGCGGTTTTGCGTGTCGACGCGAATCGCTACCGTGATCTGCGCGCCGTTGTCGAGCGGCAGGGTGAATTCGCCATTCTTCAGGCGCGTGATGACCCGGCGCACGGACTCTTCGGCATTGTCCTGCACATGGCGCATGTAGGCCAGCACCACCTGCAGGCTGAACTGCCCGACCATCTTGCGCAGCTCTTGAACGCCTTTTTCATTGGCGGCAATCTGCGCTTTCAAATCTGCCATGTTCTGATGTGGGTTGCGGCTAGGGTATTGGCCGCTTTCGAGCAAGGCCATCATTTCGGCTTCACGCAGCACGCCACGCTCGACCAGCAAGAAGTTGTTGATCTGCACGCCCTCTTCCTCGATGCGCGTGGAAAACGGCGGCATCGAGCCCGGCGTGATGCCGCCAATATCGGCATGGTGGCCGCGCGAACCGACGTAAAACGTGGGGTGCTGCGACGTTCCCAGGTACACCGGCGTGATCACCGTGATATCAGGCAAATGCGTGCCACCATGGTAAGGGTCGTTCAGCGCATAGACATCGCCCGGCTGCATCTTGCCGGCGCCAGACCGCAGGTCCTCTTCGGCCCGGCGAATCACGGTCTTGATGCTTTCGCCCATCGAGCCCAGGTGCACCGGCATGTGCGGCGCGTTGGCAATCAGGTTGCCCCCGGTGTCAAACAATGCGCAGCTGAAATCCAGGCGCTCCTTGATGTTGACCGAGTAGGCGGTATTTTGCAGCTGCAGGCCCATCTGCTCGGCAATGTTCATGAAGAGGTTGTTGAACACTTCAAGCAGCACCGGGTCCACCGTCGTTCCTGCTGCGAATTCAATAGCACGCTGTGCCCGCCGCTCAAGGAACAGATGGTCCAGATCCGTCAACTTCGCTTCCCAGCCCGGCTCGACCACAGTGGTGGCGTTTTTCTCGGCAATGATGGCCGGGCCGGCGATGACGTCGCCCGCTTGCAGGTCTTCGCGCACCACCAGGGCCGCGTCGTTCCACTGGCCGCCGGAATACATGCGCACGGTTTCGCGGCGCGGAACTTCGCGCGGCTCATGCAAGCGATGCTGCGGCTCGGCCGGCGCATCGCCTGCTAGCACCGCCTCGACCGAGACAGCTTCCGCGACCAGACCCTTGCCCTGCATGAGGAAAGCAAAGCGCTGCCGGTAAGCGGCCTCGAAGCTGGCCGTAATCTGCTCAAGGCTGCCAAACGGCACGATGAGCGACGAATCGCTGCCCTCATAGCGCACATGCACGCGCCGGTGCGTGGTGATAGCGCCGGCACCGGCGTGCTGGCGCTGCAGTTCTGCTTCAGCCGTGGCGGCCAGGCTCTCCAGCGTGCCGGCAATTTCCGGCAGGGCAGCGTCAGACAGCCTGAGTTCGACCGCCTGCTCGCGAATCACGTTCTGGTCGGCCAGTCCCATTCCGTAGGCGCTCAATACCCCGGCCAGCGGATGCACGAAGACCCGCGTCATTCCCAGCGCGTCGGCCACCAGGCAGGCATGTTGACCGCCCGCACCGCCGAAGCACTGCAGCGTGTAGCGCGTCACGTCATAGCCGCGTGCCACAGAAATTTTCTTGATGGCGTTGGCCATCTGCTGCACCGCAATATTGATGAAACCTTCCGCAACCCCCTCGGCACTGCGGCCGGTCTTTGCCGCCAGTTCGTTGAATGCCGACTGCACCGCTTCCAGGCTCAGCGGCTTATCGGCATTGGGGCCGAAAACTTTGGGGAAATAGCGCGGCTGGACCTTGCCCAGCATCACGTTGGCATCGGTCACCGCCAATGGGCCGCCGCGCCGGTAACTGGCCGGCCCCGGATTGGCGCCCGCGCTTTGCGGGCCGACGCGAAAGCGCCCGCCGTCAAACCGCAGGATCGAACCACCACCGCTGGCCACGGTGTGGATGCTCATCATCGGCGCGCGCATGCGCACGCCAGCCACCTGGGTTTCAAACTCGCGCTCGAACTCGCCGGCGTAATGCGACACATCGGTCGAGGTGCCGCCCATGTCGAAGCCGATCACCTTCTCTATGCCCGCCATGGCGGCCGTGCGCGCCATGCCCACGATGCCGCCCGCCGGGCCGCTCAAAATCGCGTCCTTGCCCTGAAACCTGTGTGCATCGCTCAGGCCGCCCGACGATTGCATGAAAAACAGCCTGACGCCGGGCATTTCGCCCGCCACCTGCTCCACATAGCGGCGTAGGAGGGGCGACAGGTAAGCATCAACCACGGTGGTGTCGCCCCGGCTGACAAACTTCATCATCGGGCTGGTTTCATGCGAGGTGCTGATCTGCGTGAAGCCGACTTCCTGCGCGATGCGCCTGGCCGCTTTTTCGTGCGCGGTGAACCGGTAGCCGTGCATGAATACGATTGCAATGCTTCTCAGCCCTTTCCGGTAATGCCCGAGAAGCTCCTTTTTTAATAGCATCTCATCCAGCGCCTGAAGAACCTCGCCTTGTGCGCTGACGCGTTCATCCGCCTCCACCACGGCGCTGTAAAGCAATTCAGGCAGCACGATATGGCGGTCAAACAGCCGCGGCCGGTTCTGGTAGGCAATCCGCAGTGCATCGCGAAAGCCGCGTGTCGTGACGAGCAGCGTCGGCTCACCCTTGCGCTCCAGCAGCGCATTGGTGGCGACCGTGGTGCCCATCTTGATGCAGTCAACCACGTCCGAACTGATGCGCTCGCCCGCCTTCAGGCCCAGCAAGTGGCGAATGCCGGCGACGGCCGCGTCGTGGTATTGCTCAGGGTTGTCGGACAGCAGCTTGTGCGTGACCAGCGAGCCATCAGGCTTTTTGGCCACGATGTCGGTGAACGTGCCGCCACGGTCGATCCAGAACTGCCAGCGCGTTGAGGTGGAGGTAGAAATCATGATTGAAAATTAAAAAAACGGGTTTTGCTTTTTGAGCTGGTCCGATAAAGTCCTGGCCTTAACTTTCGTGTTTTTCCGCATAAGTACCGGTATGCATACCGTCATTCCCGCGAAGGCGGGAATCCAGTACGGCGCTTGCAGGACGCTCGGCTTTCCGTATGACGACTGGATTCCCGCCTTCGCGGGAATGACGGACGTGCAAGCTACTAAACAGCATCGACAGGCTCAGGGCGAATGGCAGCGTCTTCATGCGGCAGGCTTGACAAGGGAATGACGGCGGCTTCGGGCCAGAGCCTGCCGCTGGCAACGGAATCGATCTCCCGCATCAGCTCGCGGGTGCGGGTGAGCGCGCCGACGACAGACCCGTAATGCTGGATGTCGGCAAAGTCGAGCTGGCGGCCTTTGCGGTCTTTGAGCCACTTTTCGCAGACCTGGTAACCGCCTACCTTGAAAGTCCAGGTGTCGGCGGGAACACCGTCAAAGTATTGGGTCACGTTGATCCAGACACGGCCAATGCCGTTGCAGGATGCAAAACGCGGCTTCTCGACCTCATTACTGCCCTGCACGGAAAACTTCACGCGCAAGGTGGCGGGCACGTTTTTAAGCAGGTGCAGGTCAATCAACTGCCTGCCCAGCGGCAGCAAGGCACGCCAAGTTGCTACAAAATCAATAGCTTCCTGCGCACTGTCCACGGGCGCAAGAGGCTGATTTGACAGTGGAATTCGCGGGAAGTCGCTTTTCAGGAACCCCGCGTACCGGCTGCGGTAACTGGGGGCGTGCAGCACCGCATAGACATAGGCCAGCACGTCCTCGGGCGTGACGCCTTCGGGCAGGCCGTGTGGCTGCGTCACCGGGCGGTCCAGGGCTTGGGCCAGTGCAGTCAGGAAAGCTGGGGAAAGATTGGGTATCGAGCCGGATACATACAAAGGCGAGACATAACTACCGTCATACGGCGTAACTAATTTGTGCTGAGCAGCCGGTTTGTCAATGACGAGCGCAGCAAACTCTTCTTTCGTTTGCTTGGTCGTAACCAGTGCTGGCACTCCTTGGGCGAGCGGGTCATTGATTTCACTGCGTGGATAGTCAAACGCATAGTCGCCATAAAGCATGTAGCGCAAGTCAAAAGGACGATAAACGCTCAACAAGGGTTTGGCTGTTTTCAAGCCCAAAGACCGGGCATGCCTAAGTGACCAATCTCTGTTATCGGCAAGCTCATAACGGTCCCGGATAAGTTGATCTGAAATGCTTTCGTCAAAAAATTCGTGAATCCTTTTTTGGGCTTCATTGGCATCGAGCGCAACCGCGAAATGGTCGCGGTGTGAGTTTGGACCCAATAAGGTCAGCCCAAAAATTTCCGTTATCTTCCAACCCTGCTCATACTCAGCCGCATCAGATTCGTCACGTGGCACAAGCAAAAGTTGAGGCAAGGCGGGTTGAAGGTTCTGCCAGGGCGTATCAAACAATCCGTGCGTTTCCAGCCAGTTGTATTTGTAATCACGGCTACCCCACAGGTCGGCATGGTGAATGCGGGCCTTGAGGATGACCTTGCCACCTTGGAGCCGGCGGTGTTTTGCTTTTTTATCCACGCTGGGTTCGGGCGCTGTGAGTTCAAAAACCTCTTCGACGACTTGGACAGGATCGGCCAAAGCCGTATTGGGCAGTTTGACGAGAAAAGTAATGCATACCCCTTCAAGGATGTCGAACACGTTTTTATCACCTCCTTGCGCCTGCATTGTTGGCGGAGTCTTTTCGCCCCTATTGCCGTTGCCGTGTAAATCCAGCACATAGATTTCGTCAAAATCGGCCATCAACTGCGCACGCATGCCGCGAAAAATCGGGCCATCGAGAAAACTGTTGCTGCTGATGAAAGCCACAATCCCGTGGCCAGTGCGCTTGACGCGGTCATGCGCAAAACGGATGAATTTGACGTAGTCGTTGTTAATCCATTTGCTGTTGCGTTCCTTGAGCGGGCCGCCCTCGGGCTCGGTCTTGTAGGTCTGGAGCAACTGCATGATCCAGTCGCTCTTGTTGCGCGATTCGCCTGAATACGGCGGGTTGCCCACGACCACGACCACCGGGCTGTCCCGCTTGATTTTTTCAGCGCCTTCGTTTTCCTTGGCAATCCACTGGCCCAGCATGGCGGCGGTTTGCTGGTGCAACTGGTCCAGCGTGTTGGTCAGGTACACATGCAGGCGCTCACCCTGCGCAAATTCAAAGCCCGACTCCTGCAGCTGCAGGGCCAGCTTGAGATGGGCCACGGTGTAGGGCGCCATCATCAGCTCGAAGCCGAAGATGCGCGGCAGCAAGCGCTTGCGCACGTACATTGGCCAGGCGCCGCCCATGCCCTGGTCGTACACGCGCTGGTGAATCAGGGCGATCACCTTGCGCAGAAAAGTGGCCGTACCGGTGGCCGGGTCCAGCACCAGCGCGCTGGGGTCGGCCAGGCCGTCGGGCTTGCCAAAGCGGTTGACCAGCAGCCAGTCCACCCCGCGCACGATGTAGTCCACCACCGGGTCGGGCGAGTAAAAAACGCCGCGCGAGTCGCGCAGGCTGCGGTCGTATTCGGCCAGAAAGGTTTCGTAAAAGTGAAACACCGGGTCTTCAAAGCCCTGCCGTCTGCCTTGCCGGTGCAGCACTTTGTCCATGTCGGTGTAGCGCAGGCTGTCGGCAATCTGCTCGACCAGCCAGCGCAGTTGCGGGTTCAGGTTGGGGCTGGCGACATGCTGAAAGAATTGCCGCAAAAACGGGTTGGC
>JAYWDL010000152.1:0-6093 GCA_043779865.1 Polaromonas sp. | reverse complement strand
CTGGCTGACCCCAAGTCGCAACGCAAGTTGCCTGAGTGGACGCCCGCCTACGCGCAAAACGAAAACCGCTCCATCAAGCCGGAAATGCTGGTGGTGGTCGGTATCTGTCCGCACCTGGGTTGCTCGCCTTCCGACAAGTTCCAGACTGGTGCACAGCCTTCGCTACCTGATAATTGGGCAGGCGGTTTTCTCTGCCCTTGCCATGGCTCGACTTTTGATCTGGCTGGCCGCGTCTATAAAAACAAGCCTTCACCGGATAATCTCGAGGTGCCGCCACATATGTATATGTCGGATACAAGACTGCTGATTGGTGAAGACAAGAAGGCCTGAGAGCACACCGATTCCTTGACAAAGCCTTGTAGCCCGCGCCCGATATCCTGCCGTCCCGGCACCCTGTCGGGTCTTGGCCAAAGAAACCCACCGAACCAGGATCAGTTATGGCTGAATTCAAAGAAATTTCTCCCGATGCCCCGATTGCTGCCAAAGCAATGAACTGGCTCGATAACCGTTTCCCCGCCAGCAAGCTCTACAAAGAGCATTTGAGCGAATACTACGCGCCCAAGAATTTCAATTTCTGGTACATCTTTGGTTCACTGGCCTTGCTGGTGCTGGTCATCCAGATCGTCACCGGCATTTTTCTGACCATGAACTACAAGCCGGAGGCGTCTCTTGCATTCGGCTCGGTCGAATACATCATGCGCGATGTGCCTTGGGGCTGGCTAATCCGCTACATGCATTCGACCGGTGCATCGGCCTTTTTCATCGTGGTTTACATGCACATGTTTCGCGGCCTGATTTATGGCAGCTACCGCAAGCCACGTGAACTGATCTGGGTTTTCGGTTGCGCAATTTTTCTGGCGCTGATGGCAGAAGCCTTCATGGGCTACCTGCTGCCCTGGGGCCAGATGAGCTACTGGGGCGCTCAGGTCATCGTGAACCTGTTTGCCGCCATCCCGTTTATTGGTCCTGATTTGGCGCTGCTGATTCGCGGTGACTATGTGGTCGGCGATGCAACGCTGAACCGTTTTTTTGCCTTTCACGTGATTGCCGTACCGCTGGTGCTGCTAGGCCTGGTGGTGGCGCATATCATTGCGCTGCATGAAGTGGGCTCCAACAACCCTGACGGCGTCGAGGTCAAGGGTCCGAACGCGCCGCGCGATGCCGCTGGCCATCCGCTGGACGCCATCCCGTTTCACCCGTACTACACGGTGCATGACATTTTTGGCGTCAGCGTGTTTTTGATGATCTTCTCGGCCATCATCTTCTTCGCGCCCGAGTTCGGCGGCTACTTTCTGGAGTACAACAACTTCATACCCGCCGACTCGCTGAAAACGCCTTTGCACATCGCCCCGGTCTGGTATTTCACGCCTTATTACTCGATGCTGCGCGCCATCACCAGCGAGATGATGTATGCGCTGATCGCCTGCGTGTTGGCCGGTGCGGTGCTCGGGGTGCTTAAAGCCAAAATCTCCGGGCTGTTCAAGGCGGTGATCGTCGGCGCCGCCGTGGTGCTGGTGGGCGCCATGCTGATGATCGACGCCAAGTTCTGGGGCGTGGTCGTAATGGGCGGCGCGGTCATCATCCTGTTTTTCCTTCCCTGGCTGGACAAGAGTGAAGTCAAGTCCATCCGCTATCGCCCAAGCTGGAACAAGTACCTGTACGGTATTTTTGTTGTCAACTTCCTGATCCTGGGCTATCTGGGCGTGCAGCCGCCGTCAGCGATTGGCGAACGCGTCTCGCAGGTGGGTACGCTGTTTTACTTTGGCTTCTTCCTCTTGATGCCATGGTGGAGCCGACTGGGCACCTTCAAGCGCGTTCCTGATCGCGTGATTTTTGCGGCCCACTGAGCTGGAAACCTGAACCATGAAAAAAATCATCCTTGCCCTGATTACTACAGTTGGCCTGATGGCAGGTGCGCAGGCCTCGGAAGGTGGCCTTGCCTGGGACAAAGCGCCCAACAATACCAACGATCTGGCGGCCCTGCAAAACGGCGCGAAGCTGTTTGTCAATTACTGCCTGAACTGCCATTCAGCTGCTTACATGCGCTTTAACCGCCTGAAAGACATCGGCCTGACCGAGCAGCAGATCAAAGACAACCTGCTTTTTACGACCGAAAAAGTCGGTGAGAACATGAAATCCGCGATCGATCCGAAGCAGGCCAAAGACTGGTTCGGTGGCAATCCGCCCGACCTGACCGTGATTGCGCGTTCGCGTTCCGGCGCAGGCGGCAGCGGTGCAGATTATCTGTACACCTACCTGCGTACCTATTACCGCGACGACACCAAGGCCACCGGCTGGAACAATCTGGCTTTCCCTAATGTGGCCATGCCGCATGTGCTGTGGGAACTCCAGGGTGAGCGCAAGCCGGTGTATTTTGAACATGGAGAGCACGGCCACAAGGTGTCTGTATTTAAGGGTTGGGAGCAGGTCACGCCTGGCGCCATGAGCCCGCTGCAATATGACCAGGCCATGGGCGACCTCGTTGGCTACCTGCAGTGGATGGCCGAGCCAGCCCAAAATACGCGCGTTCGCATCGGCGTGTGGGTGCTGCTTTTCCTTCTTGTCCTGACTTTTATCACCTGGCGTCTGAATGCGGCGTTCTGGAAAGACATCAAGTAAATTTTGCGCCGATCGATGTGCCTTGGGGTGTGCCCCTGGTGCGCCTCGGCATCTTCGGAGTGGATGGCTTTAAGGTTTGAATCTTAGCCTCCACTCCTTTGTTTTAAGGAGTTCCGAATCATGATGGTCCTTTATTCAGGCACGACCTGCCCCTTCTCGCATCGCTGCCGTTTTGTGCTGTTTGAAAAGGGTATGGATTTCGAAATCCGCGATGTTGACTTGTACAACAAGCCCGAAGACATTAATGTAATGAACCCATACGGACAGGTGCCGATTCTGGTTGAGCGCGACCTGATCCTGTACGAGTCGAACATCATCAACGAGTACATTGACGAGCGCTTTCCGCATCCGCAACTCATGCCCGGCGACCCGGTGGACCGTGCCCGCGTTCGTCTGTTCCTGCTCAACTTTGAGAAAGAACTGTTTGTTCACGTCAGCGCACTTGAATCCCGCGCGGCCAAGGGTAATGAGAAAGTGCTTGAAAAATCCCGAGCCCATATTCGTGACCGGCTGACGCAACTGGCGCCGATTTTCCTGAAAAACAAGTTCATGCTGGGCGACAATTTTTCAATGCTCGATGTGGCTATTGCGCCCTTGCTCTGGCGCCTGGATTACTACGGCATCGACCTGTCGAAAAACGCCGCGCCCTTGCTTAAATATGCAGAGCGCATTTTTTCGCGCCCCGCCTACATTGAAGCGCTGACACCTTCTGAAAAAGTCATGCGCAAGTAATTACCACCTCGGATTACCGGATCAAGTATTTTGGCTGAATTCATGAACGCGCCGAACGCCACGTCAACCCGTCCTTACCTGATACGCGCCCTGTATGAGTGGTGCACGGACAACGGCTTCACGCCTTATGTCGCCGTGTCGGTCGACAATACGGTGCAGGTGCCGCGTGAGTACGTAAAAAACAATGAAATCGTACTCAATATCGGGTTTGATGCGACCAGTTCACTCACACTGGGCAACGAGTTCATCGAATTCAAGGCGCGTTTTGGCGGCAGCGCCCGGGAAATTCTGGTGCCCATCAGTCATGTCATTGCGATTTATGCCCGCGAAAACGGGCAGGGAATGGCATTTCCGCTGGACACGGCTTCAGGAAGTGATGCCAGTTTATTGATGCCGAAAGAATCCGCACCCGACCCGGCAGCTACTGCACAGCAGCACCCCACAGAGGCACCTGAAAGCAAAATCATGCAGTTGGTGGAAAGTGTGCCGGATGCTGCTGCAGATGCCGAAGCGCAGAAAGGCTCGGATTCACCGGAACCCCCACAACCGCCACCGCGTCCGCGACCCTCACTCAAGCGGGTGAAGTAGAATCACGCTTTCGCCGCTTTAGCTCAGTTGGTAGAGCAACCGCCTTGTAAGCGGTAGGTCGTCAGTTCGATTCCGACAAGCGGCACCAGTCAACAGAATTTCAGTCGAAATTCGTTAATTGCGCACATTCCATATGGCTAGTGTGCTATTAATTAAATAGCATATCCAGAAAAACCGAATCTCAGGCTCAGCCAAGCTTCGCAATGCCAGATTCGGTTGTCATTTTTTGGGGATAAGTATCTTCAGCCGAATGGAAGCCACTTTCCAGCCCTGGCGAAGCAAACTGGCCTGAATCAGGGGAGTCAACTGCCGGATTTTTGCAGCGGCTGCATTTCCATTGACAAGAAGGCACCAGCTTTCACCATCAATCGGCCCGGCCTTGACGGCAGGTCGCAGCGTTTCAGGAATCAGTGGCTCAATCGCCTTGAGCCGGGCATTGGATTCCCGTACCAATTCCGTCAGCCGTGCCAGCGACGGGGAATTTCCGGCTGCCTGCTGCACGGTAAGCGTCTGGGGAAGGCGCCTGTGGGCACTCACGATAAGTGGAGCTTACGGAGATGGATGCAAGCTTTGATAAAGGTGGACACAGCGGCTTATTATCAGGGATGCGGCACTGTAGCGGGCGTCAGGACGTCGATATTGGAGTTTTCCATCGACACTCATTGGCCGCAGCTGGCGCGCTGGTCTGCCTTATTCGCCTGCGATTTCATTGATCGCATTGCTTGAAAGCTGGCGCTTTTACCGTATATGGTTTGCTGCCGCCGGGTCGCGCTAAAATCATAAGCTTTGCGCACAGTTGAACTGACTGCCGGCGCCCTAACCCAAGTTCCGTACTCAATAAGGGATTTTGGCCGCATTGCCAGCTCAAGGGAGCGGCCAGGGCGGCTTCGCATTTATGGCTTCCAATATCCTGACCAAAATTTTCGGCAGCCGCAACGACAGGCTGCTCAAAACGTACCGCAAAACCATTGACCACATCAATGCGCTAGAGCCTGAGTACGAAAAACTCGACGACGACCAGCTGCGCGTCAAGACCGGGGAGTTCAAGGCGCGGGTAGCCGCCGGCGAACCGCTGGACACCATTCTTCCGGAAGCTTTTGCCGTGGTGCGTGAAGGCAGCAAGCGCGTCATGAAAATGCGTCACTTTGACGTGCAGATGCTGGGCGGCATGTCGCTGCACAACGGCAAGATTTCGGAAATGGGCACTGGCGAAGGCAAGACCCTCACTGCTACGCTGCCGGTGTACCTCAATGCGCTGACCGGCAAAGGCGTGCATGTAGTGACGGTCAATGATTACCTGGCCAGTCGCGACGCCCGCTGGATGGGCAAGCTCTATAACTTCCTCGGCCTGAGTGTCGGCATTAATCTGCCGAACATGTCGCGCGAGGAAAAGCAGGCCGCTTACAACTCCGACATCACCTACGGCACCAACAACGAGTACGGGTTTGACTACCTGCGCGACAACATGGTGTACGAAGTAGGCGACCGTGTGCAGCGAGGCCTGAACTTTGCCATTGTCGATGAGGTGGATTCGATCCTGATTGACGAGGCGCGAACGCCGCTCATCATCAGCGGCCAGGCCGAAGACCACACCGAGATGTACCTCGCCATGAACCGGGTCGTGCCCTTGTTGACGCGCCAGGAAGGTGAAGCCGATCCGCGCACGGGCGAGGGCGTGACGACGCCCGGCGACTACACCATCGACGAGAAAACGCGCCAGGTGTTTCTGACCGAACAGGGCCACGAGAGCGCCGAAAGCATCCTGTTCAAGCGGGACCTGATTCCGGAAGGCGCAACGCTCTACGACCCGGCCAACATTTCCCTGATGCATCACCTGTATGCGGCCCTGCGCGGCAACCTGCTCTACCACCGCGACCAGCATTACGTGGTGCAGGACGGCGAAGTGATCATCGTTGACGAGTTCACCGGCCGCCTGATGGCGGGCCGGCGCTGGAGCGATGGCCTGCACCAGGCGGTGGAAGCCAAGGAAGGCGTGGAGATCCAGGCAGAAAACCAGACGCTGGCCTCGATCACCTTCCAGAATTATTTCCGCCTCTACGGCAAGCTGGCCGGCATGACTGGCACCGCAGACACCGAGGCCTATGAGTTCTCGGAAATCTACGGACTGGAAACCACCGTGATTCCGCCGAATCG
>JAYWDL010000151.1:0-6094 GCA_043779865.1 Polaromonas sp. | reverse complement strand
CGCTGCTGCGCGGCATCCGGGCGCAGGCTGACAGCGGTACCGTGACGGCGCCCGCAGACCTGTTAGTGCCCGATTGCCCGTTGTGCAGCGCGGCCATGGTGCTGCGCCAAGCCCGCAGCGGCAGCGCGCCCGGCAAGCAGTTCTGGGGCTGCAGCCGTTATGCGCAAGACCACTGTCGGGGCACGCGCGAGGTCGATTGATGGTCTGAAGGCGGCGGTTGAACCACGTCATGCCGACGTATCCCTCTGGGCTAGGGATACGTTTTTCAAAACAAGTTCACTGCACCAACTGGCCAAGCAGGTTGTCGTCCTCGTTGGTGCGCAGCTGGCCTTGGTTTACTGCGCCCGTTGACCAAAGCTGACGGCGTAGGCCGGGAAACGTGCCAGCAGGATCGGGTCGGCGGAAGGCTCGATACCGGCTGGCAGGGCCACCGGATTGAACAGCAGCGCTTTTTGTGTCTTGGCCTGGTCCTTGGCGGTTGTGGTCAGGCTGATGGTGCCGAGTTCCACCACTTCACGGTCGGCAGGCCAGGCAACGGTCGCGTCGTTGATGGCATCCCCTTCCTTGGCCAATTGAGCCAGCAGGCGGAATTTCACCGGGCTCTTGGCGATGCGCGCCGGCAGCTCATCCATCAGGTAGTTGGGCAGCGCTTTTGCCGCGTCCGTGTCGCTCAGGGCATGCTCACCCGCGACAGGGAGTATCTGGTAGCGCGCATAACGGCTGACACCCTTGGCGTTGGTGAATTTGAACGCATTGACACCGTAGAAGGCCAGCGTTCCAAAGCTGTCGGGTGCCGGCCGTGGGGTGCTAACCCATTTGGCAGCGGCAGGGTGGCTAGCGAGAAATTGCTCGATTGGCGTCGGTTTGGCAGCCGTCGGCCCGCTTTGCGAAATCGCCTGCAAGAACGCGAGAAAATCTTCGGGCGTGGAAACGGGAAAGCTGTTGGCGGAGATGCTGACAATGTCCGTGCTGGTGCCGTCGGGCAGCTTGAAGCGGATGGCGATGCCATGCGGGCTGCCGTGCGGGTCGGCGTCAGGCATCGTGGGGACACCCGTGCCATTTGAAAAGCGCACCACTACCGGTATGGCGCTGGCGCGAAATTGCGGCGCCTTGGACAGCGACGCGGCGGTCTTTGCAGGCGTGAACTGCCCTTCCACGACCACGCCCTTGGCATGGTTGGCGCGGTAGCCCGCGTGCGGGCCGTCGGACAACTTGTTCAGCGTTTCCACCAGGGCGACCGGCAAAGGCTTTTGCCCGGGGGCCGGGTTGTCTGCGGCAAAAGCGGTGGCAGTCGCGGCAGCCAGTACAACGGCCAGCAGCGCGCCAGGCAAGTAGCGGCCGACGGCGGCAGGCGATTGAAGGGTGTGTGTTGATTTCATATTTTTTCTGTAGGACGAGTGAGGGCAGGCATTTCAGCCACAGGCTGAGGATGCTGCAGGTAGACCAAGAAAACGCTTGGCAGTGGTTGAAAAATGCGTGTAGTCATTGGCGCAGTAGCCAAGCCCGGCAGCGCGGCCGTGCGGCGCTTCAAGGTCCGGCCTGCGACAGGGCGGCTGCCGTCTCAAGCAGTGAGGCGCGCAGGTTTTGCAGGCTTCGCACCAGCGTCTGTCGCTGCGCTTCAGTGCATTGCGTGGCGCACGCAACTTTGTCGTGAACCGCATGCGCTTGCTGGCTTAACGCTGAGCCGCGGGGGGTCAACGTGACCAGCACGGACCTGTCGTCTTCCGGGTTACGCCGACGCAGAATCAATTCAAGTGCACTGAGTTTTCGAATCAACGGCACCAGCGTTCCAGAGTCAAGCGCCACCTGTTCGCCCAGCTGACCCACACTCAGCTCGCCATGCTCCCAAAGCGCGAGCATCACAAGGTACTGCGGGTAGGTAATGCCCAGCGCTGAAAGCAAAGGCCGATACACCTTTGTCATCGCCAGCGACGTGGCATACAACGCGAAACACAATTGTTTGTCGAGGTACAGGCTGGAAGCGTCTGAATCGGCATTTTTATCGGAATGGGCGGGTGCAGGTTGGCACATAAGGTGGTTCAGCAGCGACGGTTCACTGGATGAAATAGTGACAGTCATTAGTTTAATGCATCAAATTATATTTGATACGATATAAATTTTTAAATGATTCAAACGCGCCAAAAGCATGTGACAGCCAAGACGAGAGAAACACAGGCGAACCTTGTTTTCGAGCTGTCCTGCAGCCATCGGACAATTGCTCGGCATCGGCACCCACCCGGGTTTGACATTTGGCGCTGAATTTTTGCTGGCAAGCCGCAGGGACGATGGCGCTCGTACACAAGCTGAACATAAGCGGAATAATGCAGGACTTGCGTGCCGCCGCGCCGCCAACCCTTTAAAACCCCATCCAAGGAAAACCATGCCCACCTACCATGTCGAAATGCTCGAAGGCCGCACGCTTGAACAAAAGAAAAAGCTGGTGGAAGCCATTACCCGGGTCAGTGTCGAGATCCTGGGCGGCCAGCCGGATTCGGTCGACGTCTTGATCACCGACATCAGGCGCGAGAACTGGGCCACTGGCGGCAAGCTCTGGTCGGAACCGAGAGGCTGAAGCGCGCACCCAGACCGCCCCTGTGAGCGCCCTGCCCGCTTCATCGTCCCTGGCCGCACTGCAGGCGCGCTTCGGCCAGCGCTACCGCTGGTGGCTATTGTTGGCGGTGATGGTCGGCACGATGGCGTCGATCATGTCCTCGACCATCATCAATGTGGCGATTCCGGACATGAGCCAGCATTTTTCGCTCGGCCAGGGCCGGGCGCAGTGGGTCAGCTCGGGTTTCATGGTCGCCATGACAGTTTCGATGCTGACCACACCGTGGCTGCTGGCGCGCTATGGCTACCGCCGCACTTATGCCGGCTGCATGCTGCTGCTGATGGCTGGCGGCATCGTTGGCGGCCTGGCCAGTCAATTTGGCCTGGTGCTGGCTGCGCGAGTGGCTGAAGGGCTGGCGGCGGGCGTGGTGCAGCCGATTCCGGCGATCATCATCATGCGCGCCTTCGCACCGCACGAGCAAGGCCGGGCCAGCGGCCTGTTCGGCATGGGCGTGGTGCTGGCGCCTGCGCTCGGCCCCAGCATTGGCGGCGTGCTGGTAGACCTGTTCGGCTGGCGCTCGATTTTCTTCATGGTGGTTCCGCTGTGCCTGCTGTCGCTGTGGATGGCGTACCGCTACGTGCCCGACGCAGCGCCCGGCGGCGCATCGGCCAACCGCAACAGCGAAATGATTGACTGGCGCGGCCTGCTGCTGGGCGCTGCCGGCACGCTGTGCCTGCTGAATGGCATGGTCGCGCTGCGCGACCAAAACAACAACTGGCTGGAGGCGGTCGGCCTGCTTGGCGGTTTTTTGGCAGCGCTGGGCCTGTTTTTGGCATGGCAGCGCCGCCTGGCTGCCACCGGCCGCGTGCCGCTGATGAATCTGGCGCTGTTCGGCCACCGGCAATTCGCCATGGGTAGCGTGGTGGCCTTTATTTACGGCACGGCGCTGTTCGGCTCGACCTATCTGCTGCCGGTGTACATGCAGCTGGGCCTGAACCTGTCGGCTTCGCACGCCGGCACCGTTTTGCTGCCCGCCGGCCTGGTTCTGGCCGCGACGATTGCCGGGGTGGGACGGCTGGCGGACAGGAAGCCGACCTGGCTGCTGGTCAGCGTCGGCCTGGGCCTGCTGGCGGCCTCGTTTGCGCTGATGCTGACAGTGAAGCTGACGTCCGCACTCTGGCTGCTGGCCCTGTGGGCAACACTGGGCCGCATCGGGCTGGGTTTTATTCTGCCCTCGCTGAACCTCGGCTCGCTGCGGCCGCTGCCTAAAGAGCTGATGCCGCAAGGCGCCAGCGCCATCAGCTTTGTGCGCATGCTGGGCGGCGCGATTGGCGTGAGCCTGTGCGGCATTGTGCTGGAGTGGCGGCTTGCCGCGCATGGTGATTCCCTGGCCAACACTGCCAGCAGCCCGGCGCGGCTGGCAGCTTTCAATGAATCGTTTTTGATGCTGGCCGCCTTATGCGTGGTGGCCATGGTGGCTGCCTTGCAGCTTCGCGAGTCGGCACCCGCCAAATCTGGAAGCGACTGACCATGTGCCAACTGCTGGGAATGAACTGCAACGCGCCCACCGACGTGACCTTCAGCTTTCGCGGCTTCGCGCACCGCGGCGGCCATACCGACCAGCACACCGACGGCTGGGGCATTGCTTTTTTTGAAGGCAATGACAGTGGTGAAAGCGACAAGGGCCTGCGCCATTTTGTCGATCACCTGCCGGCCTGCGAGTCGCCGGTGGCCGAGCTGATTAGCCGTTATCCGATCAAAAGCCGCAATGTCATCGCGCATATCCGCAAGGCGACGCAAGGCCGGGTGGCGCTGGAAAACTGTCACCCTTTTGTGCGCGAACTGTGGGGCCGCTACTGGGTGTTTGCGCACAACGGCGACTTGAAAAATTTCGCGCCGCGCCTGCACGGCAGTTTCAGGCCGGTGGGCACCACCGACAGCGAGCGCGCGTTTTGCTGGATCATGCAGGAGCTGGCCAAATCCCATGCGGGCGTTCCCAGCGTACAGGAACTGAGCATCACCCTGGGCGAACTGGCGGGCAAAATAGCCAGCCACGGCACTTTCAACTTTCTGCTGAGCAATGGCCAGGCGCTCTGGGCCCATGCCTCGACCAGCCTGTATTACGCCCTGCGCCGCCACCCGTTTACCCATGCCACATTAAGCGACGAAGACGTGAGCGTCAATTTTGCAGAACACACTGCGCCCACCGACCGGATCGCCGTGGTGGTGACCGCGCCACTTACCACCAACGAGCACTGGACGGCCTTCGCGCCGGGTGAACTCAAGGTGTTTGAGGGCGGCGTGCTTTTAAACGTTCAAGCCGCCTAGCGTGTGAGCGCGGCGGGTCCGGCGCAGTGCACACCTTGACCATTGAGCTGCTGGTGCTCCAGCGCAAAGCTGGCCGTCGTTTCGCCCTGACTGCGCTGCACGGTGACTACATACATGCTGTCGAAATCGCTGCCCTTCCAGTGCGGCACCTGTCCGGGCTGGCCACCCATGCGGTGCAGCATCGCCTTGACCATGTCTTCCAGCAGCCTGTGCTCCCAGGCGACCAGCACAACGGCATTTTGATAGCGGGGTGCGGCCAGTTCCTGCTGAAGGCCCTCGATATTTTCATAGCCGAACGAGGTGTTGATGGGCAGGCCCAACTGAACGGCGGTGGGCGCCACGGTCAACAAGGGCCGCACATAGTTGTAGGACTGGTCACCATCCGGCTTTTTTTCATGCGGGTCTGCGGCAAACACGAAATCGGGCTTTCCAAACCTTGCCAGTATGACTGCCGGCAGCGCCAGCGCGCGGTTCAGCCCCTGGCAGTTGATCTGGCCCAGTCCCTGGCTGGGCTTTTCACCATGGCGAATGAAGATGATTTTTTCCTCACGCATTGGTCCGGGCTCTGATGGCGATGCCGCCCCTGCCAGCATCGGCAGGGATAAACCGCCAAACACCACGTATTTCAGGAAAATACCGGTTGATCTTGTCATTTCTTGAGCGTCCGTTCAGGGAGTAGGCTAAACAAGGCTTGCTTGATGCGCGGCAGTGGCCTGCTCCAGCGCGTCGATGAACACTGCCGCCACATCAAACCCGGTCTGGTCAAAAATCTCCTGAAAGCAGGTCGGGCTGGTGACGTTGATCTCGGTCACATAGTCGCCAATCACGTCCACGCCCGCCAGCAGCAGGCCGCGCGCGGCCAGCACCGGACCCAGCGCTTCGGCAATTTCAAGGTCGCGACTTGACAGCGGTTGCGCCACGCCCAAGCCACCGGCGGCCAGGTTGCCGCGCACTTCGCTGCCCTGCGGAATGCGCGCCAGGCTGAAAGGAACCGGCTTGCCGCCAATCACCAGCACGCGCTTGTCGCCCTTGATGATCTCGGGCAAAAACTTTTGCACCATCAGGCTTTGCGCACCGTGGCGGTTCAGCGTCTCGGTGATCGACCCCAGGTTCAGGCCATCCGGCCCAACCCGGAAGATGCCCATGCCGCCCATGCCATCGAGCGGCTTGAGGATGATGTCCTGGTGCTCGGCATGAAAGCGCTTGATGTCCTCG
>JAYWDL010000150.1:0-16098 GCA_043779865.1 Polaromonas sp. | reverse complement strand
TGGCTATCGACATAGCCCCACATGTCTGCCCTGGCCGGCGCCCCATGCAAGGCCGCCAGCAGCATGACCAGCATGGACAAGGCCAAACGGTGCCAGAGATCCTTTGAAAACGAGAAAAACTTCAGATTCATTCAATATCCATCAAATATCAATTTCTACTGCGTCACCATGCAATTCCATCAATTCGCACCGCGCCGCCGCTTCGCCTTTGCCCATCAGCTTGGTGATCAGGCTCTCGGTCTGCAGGAAATCCTGGTTGCCCAGTTGGACCGGCAACAGCCGGCGGGTATCGGGATTGAGTGTCGTATCCCACAATTGTTCCGCACTCATTTCGCCCAGACCCTTGAAGCGGCTGATGCTCCAGGCGCTTTCGCGAACGCCGTCCTTGCGTAATTTATCCAGTATGGCGGTCAATTCGCCTTCATCGAGGGCATAGACCTTGGATGCCGGCTTTTTGCCGCGCGCCGGCGCATCGACGCGGTACAAGGGGGGCCGGGCGACATAGACATGACCCGTTGCTATCAATTTAGGGAAGTGGCGGAAAAAGAGCGTCAGCAGCAGCACCTGAATATGCGAGCCGTCCACATCCGCATCGCTCAGGATGCAGACCTTGCCATAACGCAGGCCGCTCAAGTCCGGCGAGTCGTTCGGGCCGTGCGGGTCAACGCCGATGGCGACCGCAATGTCGTGAATCTCGTTATTCGCGAACAGGCGGTCGCGATCGACTTCCCAGGTGTTGAGCACCTTGCCGCGCAAGGGCAGGATTGCCTGGCTTTCCTTGTCCCGGCCCATTTTGGCGCTGCCGCCGGCTGAATCGCCCTCGACCAGAAACACTTCGTTATGCGCCAGGTCCTTGCTTTCGCAGTCGGTCAGCTTGCCGGGCAGCACGGCGACGCCGGAACCCTTGCGTTTTTCAACCTTCTGGCCGGCTTTCTGACGGGTTTGCGCGGCCTTGATGGCAAGTTCGGCCAGCTTTTTGCCGTAATCGACATGCTGGTTCAGCCACAGCTCCAGCGCCGGACGCACAAAGCTTGAAACCAGTCGCACCGCATCGCGCGAATTGAGCCGTTCCTTGATCTGACCCTGAAACTGCGGGTCCAGCACCTTGGCACTCAGTACATAACTGGCGCGGGCAAATACGTCTTCAGGCAGCAGCTTCACGCCTTTGGGCAACAGCGAGTGGAATTCGATGAAGCTCTTGACCGCGTTGAACAAGCCATCGCGCAGCCCGCTTTCGTGCGTGCCGCCGGCACTGGTCGGAATCAGGTTGACGTAACTTTCACGCACCGGGTGGCCGTCTTCGGTAAAAGCCACGCACCAGCTGGCGCCCTCGCCCTCGGCAAAGGTCTCATGCGAGGCATCGGCAAAGCCTTCTTCTTCAAACATCGGAATGACAGGGTCGGCGGTCAGCGTCTGCATCAGATAGTCCCGCAGGCCGCCCTTGAAGACCCAGGTCTGGGTTTCCTTCGTTTTTTCGATGGTTAGCGTGACGCTCACGCCTGGCATCAGCACCGCCTTGCTGCGCAGCAGATGCGTCAGCTCGGCCATTGGAAGTACTGATGATTCGAAATATTTGGGGTCGGGCCAGGCGCGTACCGTGGTGCCGGATTTGCGGTCGCCTTCGCCGTTCTTTCGCAAAACCAGCGGTTCAATCACATCGCCGCCGGAAAAGGCGAGTTTGGCGACCATGTTTTCCCGGTAGGAAGCCACTTCCAGCCGGGTGGACAGCGCGTTGGTGACGCTCACGCCCACACCATGCAGACCGCCCGAAAAACTGTAGGCGCCGCCCTTGCCCTTGTCGAACTTGCCCCCCGCATGCAGCCGGGTGAACACCAGCTCGACCACCGGCGCTTTTTCTTCCGGATGCAGGCCAAACGGAATGCCCCGGCCGTCGTCTTCGATGGTCACCGAGCCGTCGGTGTGCAGTGTGACCTTGATTTTTCTACCATGCCCTGCCAGCGCTTCGTCAGCCGAGTTGTCGAGCACTTCCTGGATGATGTGCAAGGGGTTTTCGGTACGTGTGTACATGCCCGGACGTTGCTTGACGGGCTCCAGGCCCTTGAGAACGCGGATCGAGCTTTCGGAATAAACAGGAGAAGCAGAAATATTTTTGTCAGCCATGGCAGTTCAAATGATTGGGAGAAATTGTAGACCCGCCTCTTGAAGCGGCTCAATAACCCAAAAATCATCCTGCTCCAAGCTGTATCCAGCCACGACGAAAAGCCCAATCTGCGCGGCGGCGGCAATTTCTGAACATTCTGGTTAAAGTCTGCCAATGGCTTCCAGCACCCTTTCAGTTCCAAATAACCTTTCCATGTTTCAGGTCCTGGCCTGCGGCGCGGCCATCGTCACGCTGTCCATGGGCATCCGCCATGGTTTCGGCCTGTGGCTGCAGCCCATCACCCAGGCGCAAGGCTGGACGCGCGAAACCTTTGCCTTTGCGATTGCCATACAAAACCTGTCCTGGGGAATTTTTGGCATTTTCGCCGGCATGGCGGCCGACCGCTTTGGCGCGTTCCGGGTCATCGTAGCCGGTGCCTTGCTGTATGCGCTGGGGCTGGCGGGCATGGCGCTGTCACCCACGGGCCTGCTGTTCACCCTGACGGCCGGGGTGCTGATTGGCGCTGCGCAGGCTGGCACCACCTATGCGGTGATCTACGGCGTCATCGGGCGAAACATTTCGGCTGATAAACGCTCCTGGGCCATGGGCGTGGCAGCCGCGGCAGGCTCGTTCGGGCAGTTTTTAATGGTGCCGACCGAAGGATTCCTGATCAGCAGCCTGGGCTGGAAAACCGCCCTGCTGGTGCTGGGCGGTGCGGTGCTGCTCATCATGCCACTGGCACTTGGCCTGCGAGAAGGCGGCCTGGCCGGCGGACATGCAGCCAGGCGCGAGCAGACCATTGGCCAGGCGCTGCGGGAAGCCTTCAAATACCCGAGCTTTCAGTTGCTGATGGCGGGCTATTTTGTCTGCGGCTTTCAGGTGGTGTTTATTGGCGTACACATGCCCAGTTACCTCAAGGACAAAGGCCTGTCGCCCCAGGTGGCCAGCTACGCGCTGGCGCTGATTGGCCTCTTCAATGTGTTTGGCACCTACATCGCCGGTACTTTGGGGCAAAGAATTGCTAAGCGAAAAATTTTGGCAACGATTTATTTCTCGCGTGCTGTCGTCATTACCGTGTTTCTGGCTGCACCGCTGAGCCCGGCCAGTGTGTATATCTTTTCCAGCCTGATGGGCCTGCTGTGGCTGTCAACCATTCCCCCGACCAATGCCATGGTGGCGCAAATCTTCGGCATCCAGCATTTGTCGATGCTGGGCGGTTTTATCTTTTTCAGCCACCAGCTAGGCTCGTTCATGGGCGTCTGGCTGGGAGGCTATTTGTATGACCGCACCGGCAGCTACAACATCGTCTGGTACATCACGATTGCGCTGGGCGTGTTTGCGGCGCTGGTCAATTTGCCGGTCCGGGAAACGCCCATAGTTCGCACCGCTCAGGGCGCACTGCCGCAGGGGGCTTGAATTGATCCAGAAAATTTCGCTTTGGACTGTCGCCATTGCCGCGTCGCTGGGGGTGTTTGCCCTCTACACACAGCCTGATTTCCTGTTCACATTGGCGAACCAGGTCTGGGCCTGCTTTTAGGCCTTTCAGGGGTTTTTACAAGCCATTTCAGCCTCTAGCCCAATCATCACGTGCGCAAGCAGCTATGAAAACGATAGTGATTCCCGGTGCCTCGGACGGTATTGGCACCGAAATGGCGCGGCAGCTGGTCGATCTGGCCCGGTAGAGTACATGGCGCTGGCCGGGCTGAAAGAAGAGGTCAAACCGCATTGAAAGAGTTTATTTTGAAAGAAGACCCTTTTCATGACAACGAACTGCCTTCCCCTTGGGTGCAGCGCTGGTCGCACCTTGTGGCGCCTCGCGGCGTGGTGCTGGACGTGGCCTGCGGGCATGGCCGTCATGCTCGCTGGTTTTATGATCAAAATCACCCGGTAGCGCTGGTAGACAGATCGCAGGAAGCTATTGAATCGATAGCAATTCCGCAGCACGCCTGCGAAGCCGTGGTGGCCGATATTGAAAACGGACCCTGGCCATTTGCAGGCCGGGAATTCGACGCGGTGCTTGTCATCAATTATCTGTGGCGTCCGCTCATGCCGACACTGCTGGCCAGCCTGGCACCCGGCGGCGTGCTGATTTACGAGACCTTTACGCAGGGCAATGAAACGGTGGGCAAGCCTTCCCGGGCCGATTTTTTGTTGCGTTCGGGTGAATTGCTGGCGCTGTGCCAAGGCCTGCGGGTCGTGGCGTTTGAAGACGGCTTTCAGGAAGGGCCGCTTGGCCAGAGGCCGCGCTTTGTCCAGCGCATTGCCGCCGTCCGCGAAGCGGCAAATACCGCCGACAAGCCTGGTTCACTCAACCCGGCGGCATCCAGACCCTGCCGCTATCCACTGTTTTGAGCTCTGGGTAGAATGCACAACTGGCTTTTTGGGCCGGCCTTCAGGTTGCTTATGCCGCCCATCACCCCATCCACCCACGTTACAAGCAAGACATGAACCCCATTACCGGCAGCATCGTTGCACTGGCAACGCCTTTGCATGAAGACGGCAGCATGGACTACGCCACCCTGCGCAAACTGGTTGACTGGCACATCGCCGAGGGCACCGACTGCATCTGCGTGGTGGGCACAACCGGCGAGTCGCCGACCGTCAACGTCGAAGAGCATTGCGAAATTATCCGCGTCGCGGTCGAGCAGGCCGACACGCGGGTTCCCATCATGGCCGGCTGCGGCGCCAACTCGACCACGGAAGCCATCGAACTCGCCAGGTTTGCCAAACAGGTAGGGGCCGACTGCCAACTGCAGGTCGTGCCTTATTACAACAAGCCGACTCAGGAAGGCCAGTACCGCCACTTCAAGGCGATTGTCGAAGCGGTGGGTGACTTGCCAATGGTGCTCTACAACGTGCCGGGCCGCAGCGTGGCCGATATGGGGCATGACACCGTGCTGCGCCTGGCCGAAGTGCCCGGCATTGTGGGTATCAAGGAAGCCACCGGCAATATTGAACGCGCGCAGTGGCTCATCAAGAAAGTGCCTAAAGGCTTTGCCGTGTATTCAGGCGACGACCCGACCGCCGTGGCACTGATGCTCTGCGGCGGCCAGGGCAATATCAGCGTGACGGCCAACGTCGCGCCCCGACTCATGCATGAGCTATGCGTGGCTGCTCTGGCGGGCGACGTCAAAACCGCCATGGCGCTGCAGTTCAAGCTACTGCCGCTGCACAGAAACCTGTTTATCGAAGCCAATCCGATTCCCGTCAAATGGGCCATGGCCCGAATGGGACTGTGCGGCAATACGCTGCGCCTGCCAATGACGCCGCTTGAGGCAATAAATGAATCCGCCGTTGAAAGCGCGTTGCACGCGTGCGGCCTGATCTGATTTTTAAGGGAATACAAGTGAAGACATTGCCGACATCGCACCAGCGTCCTGCATTTTTGAAAGCCCACAACGCTGCAACCCTTGCCGCACTGGTAGTCATCGGCTTGCTGGCAGGCTGCTCCACCCTCAGGGATACCATGGAAGGCGAGCGGGTCGATTACAAATCGAGCGGCGCCAAAGGGCCTTCGCTGGATATTCCACCTGACCTGACCCAGTTGAGCCGCGAAACCCGCTATGTTGTTCCCGGCACGGCCGTCACGGCGAGCAGTTACCAGGTGGGCCAGCCCACCCAGACCGTTCCTACTGCTGCCAATGCGGTCGGAGACGTACGGATTGAGCGTGCAGGCAGCCAGCGCTGGCTGGTTGTGAACCGGCCGGCCGACAAGCTCTGGACGCCGGTGCGTGATTTCTGGCTGGAGAGCGGCTTTTTACTGGCGCAGGACCAGGAAAACCTCGGCATCATGGAAACCGACTATGCCGAAAACCGCGCCAAACTGCCGCAGGATTTCATTCGCAGCGCACTGGGCAAGGTATTTGACAGCCTTTATTCCACGGGTGAGCGTGACAAGTTCCGCACACGGCTGGAGCGCCGGCCTGACGGCGGCACCGAAATCTACATCAGCCATCGCGGCATGGTGGAGGTGATTACCGGTACCAAAGGTGGCAATGCGGTTACCGGTGACAGCACCGTCTGGCAGCCTCGTGCGACTGATCCCGAGCTGGAAGCTGAGTTTTTGCGCCGGCTGATGGTCAAGCTGGGGGTGACGCAGGAGCAATCCAAAGCGCTGATTGCCGCTGGCGCAACCCGGCAAACGTCCCGTATCGCCATGGTCAACAGCCTACCCGTTGTTCAAATGGATGAAGGCTTTGAGCGCGCCTGGCGCCGGGTCGGCCTGGCGCTGGACCGGACCGGCTTTACGGTAGAGGACCGCGACCGCAGTCAAGGCACGTACTTCGTGCGTTATGTCGAACCCGTTGCCAACAAGAGTGAGCCTGGCTTCCTCAGCAAACTCTTCAGCGGTGCCGCTGCCGCACCACCTCCCCTGAAATACCGCATTGCCGTCAAGAGCCAGGGCGAAAGCACGACGGTGTCGGTCCTCAATGCCCAGGGCGCGCCTGAATCGTCGGCCAATGCCCAGCGCATTGTTCAAGTGATTGCCGACGATCTGAAGTAAGGACAAGAAGTTTGCAAGCCTGCAAGCGGCTTTTTGTGTGGTGTTGAGATTCAAGAGTCTGGGCAGCGGCAGCACAGGCAACGCCACACTGGTTGAAGCCACGGGCATCGCGCCGCTGCGGGTATTGATTGACTGCGGGCTGGGGTTAAAACATCTGTTGTACCGGCTGGGCGAAGCCGGGCTGCATGCAGAAGATATCCATGCGGTGTTTATTACCCACGAACATGGCGACCATATTGGCTGCGCGCGGTCGCTGGCCCTGCGTTACCGCATTCCGGTCTGGATGAGCCATGGAACACACTCGGCAATTGGTTCACCGGATTTTGACGGCCTGCTGCACATGGCGCGGGATGGAAAAGCCATTGATCTGGGCGGCATGCAGCTCACGCCGTTTACCGTCCCCCATGACGCCAGGGAGCCTCTGCAGCTGAGCTGCACTGATGGCTCGGCAAAGCTGGGTATTTTGACCGATCTTGGACATGCGACGGCGCATGTGATGGCTCACCTCAAGGAATGTGACGCGCTGCTGCTGGAGTGCAACCACGACGCAGATATGCTAGAGCGATCAGCCTATCCCGCGTTTTTAAAACGGCGCGTGGGAGGTCAGTACGGGCATTTGTCAAATACCGCAGCGGCTGATATCGCCCGCGCATTGAATCACCCTCGACTCAAACATCTGGTAGCAGCGCATTTAAGCGCACAAAACAACCTGCCCCCAGTAGTTCAGTGCCTGATGGCAGATACTTTGTCTTGCAACAGCAGCGACATCATTGTTGCGACGCCGGACACTGGCACCTGCTGGCTGCAGGTCTGAAAAAACGACTTTTACACTTGTCCTTCCAGGACTACAGACAGGCATCCCAAAATACCCGGCAAAAAAAAAGCCGCCCTAAGGCGGCTTTTTTTTGCCAAAGAATTACTTCTTGGCGTCAGAAGCAGCTTTTGCAGCGTCGGTAGCAGCATCAACAGCCGTGTTGGCGGCATTACCGGCAGCAGAAGCAGCACCGGCAGCAGCAGTCGCGGAGGTGGCGGCAGCAGAGGCTGCGCTCGAGTCAGGAGTGACCACGACTGTTGCAGGCGCAGGTGCTGTGACGGCAGGAGCAGGCACAACAACTTCTTCTTTTTTGCTGCAGGCTGCAAGAGCAAGAGCAGCAACGATGGCTGCCAAAACGAGGGACTTGTTCATTTTTCACGATCCTTGATAAATTAAGAAAACAATTTCCGGAAATTGTCAAAAAAAAAACCCAAACCGAAATTCAAATTGATTTTTGACTGAGGGAAAGGACTCGAACTCTTTCTACCCAGAATTAAATTATATGCCGGATAGCACAACCATGAAAACCCTTAGTGGGCTAAAACACCGGGTGCAGCCTCGCCCAGCAACCAGAAAACCACACTACAGCCCAAGAATGGTTGCGGGGAAAGCTGGGGAGCTGTTCAGCAGTCGTTCGTTCAAGCGTTCTTTTAACGACACGCGCCGGGCAACATCGGAGCCTGCCATGCCTATGCAGCGCTGAACATCGAGCCGTTCAAACGTCCAGCCGGGGCTCCATAGCGCACTGGGGATCCTGTCGGCAGGTATGGCTGCGCTCCCGCGGCACTCGACAATGTGCGCCCAGGTTCTTCGCCAGGCTACAAAGCGGGCGTGCCGCCTGAGCACCGTATCGTAATTTGCGCCCATTATCGTGAGCTTGCGGCCGGTTTTGGACCAGTCGTTCAGGGCTTGGGCCACCACACGTTCCCCCAGAGGCCAATCCTCAAAGTCTGGATCAGACAAAATGATTTCATGCCATCCCTGTGCAGCCGCTGCAGCCAGCGCTTGACGGATCAGCCCGGCAAACTCGGTGCGACCGCTGAACCGGCCTTCCAGTAAAGTCGCCGCGCCAGCGCCTGATGCCTCAGAGGTCATGCAGTTGGCTCCCTGGAAGTGCCGCTCAATTCAGGCCAGACGCCTGGTGCCCTGCGCCCGACGGCTCAGGTAGTGCTTGCCGCAGCCAGCCTGCATCATGCCAATCTCCCAGCAGCTCAACAGCGGATGCGCCCGCCTTGCGCAACTCGCTAGCCGCCAGATGACGCTGGTCTGCCAGTCGGCGCATCAGGCTGGCATCAGCACCTTTGGCGCGATAGCTTTCGCCGTTGATAAAGATATGGTCGCTGTCATACATCATGCGGGTGCGAGCATCGAGTTCAATGCCTGCCTGAGCGGTTTTGGCGGCATCGCCATCCCAGGCTTGCTGCGGCTCGTCAAACCAGACGCCAGGTTTTGGCTCCGTCATGTATTCGCCGAGCGCACAAGCCAGCGCCAGCGGATCCTTCAGGGCCTGCAGCACCGCCTGCCCGGCGAAAGCCGCCAGGCCTGCTGGCATTGCGGCTGGCGTCACGGTCGCGGGCTGGGCCGGGTCGCGGTACATGCGCTGCGGGCGAGCGGGCAGGCGGCCCTCTTCGCCGGGAACTGCTTCAGCCGCATCTTCGCCGAATTCGGCCAGGCGGTGCAGAAGTTCAGCCGCCAACTCGGTTTGGGCAGGAGAGCGAAATCCAATCGAATAAGTCATGCAGTCAGCGGCTTTGCCGTCTGGCCCCACGCACGCCTCGGCAATCCCGTCATGCGCATAACGCGGGGGCAGGTAGAGCATGTCGCCCGCCTCCAGCACAAACTCCTCGTCAGCTTTGAAGTTCTGCAGAATTTTCAGCGGCACGCCCTGCTGCAGGGTAAAGTCTTTTTGCAGCCCTATCTTCCAGCGCCGCCGGCCGCTGGCCTGGAACAAAAATACGTCGTAGCTGTCAAAGTGCGGCCCCACGCCGCCGCCATTCGTCGCAAACGAGATCATCAGATCATCAAGCCGTGCATCGGGCACAAAACGAAATTGCTGCAACAGCGCATGGGCGGCAGGCTCATGCAAATCCACCCCCTGCACCAGCAGCGTCCAGCCTTCCTTGCCCAGTGGCGGCAAGCTTCTGGGCGCCAGCGGCCCCTTTTTCATGCTCCAGCTTTTTTCCTGCTGAACAATCAGGCGGGACTCAACCTGCTCGCGCGCCGCCAGCTTGAACAAGGCCGCGCGGCTGAGAAAAGGCTGAAAGCCGGGAATGGCCTGACGCACCAAAAGCGGCTTTTTTTGCCAGTGCCGTCGCATGAATTGAACCGGGCTAAGGCCGGCGAGAAGGGCTAGGGGCTGATTTACATCCATGGGACAATTGTCCGATGAAAATCACCCCGCAATGCGTCGTAGCCCTGACATGGACGCTGAAAGATACTTTGGGCGATGTGCTGGACGAACTGGACGAGCCGGTGGAGTTTTTGCTCGGCGGCAAGGATTTGCTGGCTGCTATTGAAGATGCCCTGCAAGGTCATGCCGCAGCAGACACGCTCGAATTGCACCTGGAGCCCGAAAACGCATTCGGCGACTACGACGAAAACCTGGTTTTCCTCGAACCCCGCGACATTTTTCCGGTGGAACTCGAAGAAGGCATGACCTTTGACGGCGTGGCCATGCCTGCAGGCGCGAGCGCGCAAATTCCGCATGACCCTATTTATACTGTCACGGACATTTACCCCAAGCATGTGGTACTGGACGGCAACCATCCTCTTGCCGGCATTGCCATCCGTCTGGCACTCAAGGTGGAATCAGTGCGCAATGCCACCGAACAGGAAATTGGTCAGGGTTCGCTGGGTACGGGCTTTTTCAAGCTGGAGTCGTTGACGTCTGGCAAGGACACGCTGCACTGATCCAGCCGTCCCATCCACAAAAAAACGTGAGCGAATGCGTTATCAATAACGGAATAGCTGACCGTTTTGAATTCTTACCCGATCGCCGATGCGCAACTCGCCAGTTGATGGCATGTCATAGGACCGCGCGCCGCCGTTATCCAGCTGGACGGTGACCCGATACGCCTGGCTCACATTGGGATTGCGGTTCTTTTCAATGGCATTGCCGGCAACAGCTCCGCCAACGGCTCCTGCAACTGTGGCGACATCGCGACCGGTGCCGCCGCCGATCTGGTGGCCGACTACAGCGCCAGCCACGCCGCCAAGGATGGCGCCCAGCCCGGAACCCTTGGCCTGCTCCTGGGTCTGGAAGACTTCCATATTGGTGACGCGCCCGTACTCAACATAGTTTCCCTGCTGATTCTGCGCAGGATATTGTGTCTGCGCAGGATACTGGTTCGGATACTGGTTGGGATATTGGGCAGGATATTGCTGGGTCTGGTTTGGGTAAGACGAAGCCGGGTAGGACGACATCTGGCCTTGGGAATTCATTGGCACTGAGCCACAGGCGGTCAAGCCAGCCAGCACAAGCATAGAAGAAGCAACTGAAATTAGGTGGGAAGCATGGCGCATGGAAGTCTCCTGTAAAGTTAAGTGTATGGCGGAAGCATCAGATATTGTGTGAAAACCGGATGTCCAAGGATCTTCATGAATGAATTGGAAACGCATCCTTGCACAAAATGGGTGGGGTCCCAAGCTTATGCAGCGTGGGAAGTCGCAATTGACTGATGTAGGACAAGCCCGACACCACAGGACGGCGTCAGAGTCGCTTCAACCTTTTCCGGTCGAGCCGTAACCGCTTTCACCGCGTTCGCTGGCGGGAAACTCGGTGACCACATTGAACCGTGCCTGCACGACCGGAACAATCACCAACTGGGCAATACGCTCCATCGGCTCGATAGTGAAAGGAACATCGCTGCGGTTCCAGGCGCTGACCATCAGCTGGCCCTGATAATCGCTGTCGATCAGGCCCACCAGGTTGCCCAGCACGATGCCGTGTTTGTGGCCTAGCCCCGAGCGCGGCAAAATCAGCGCGGCATAGCCGGGGTTGTGCAGGTAAATGGCAATACCGGTAGGCACGAGTTGCCAGGCATTGGCGCCCAGTGTGAGCGGCGCAGCCAGGCAGGCGCGCAGGTCCAGGCCGGCGCTGCCGGGTGTGGCGTACCCGGGAAGATTGCCTTGAAGGCGTGGATCCAGAATCTTGACGTCGATGTTCATGCGCTATTTGTTGTTGGTTGGTTGGTTGAGCTTGGCTGTCTTTCCCGGCGGCGTTCCTGGCAAGATCACGAACACGTTTTACCAGAGTGCCGGAAGCGTTGCGGTTAACCCTGAAAATCACCCAGATCGCGTAAGCCAGCAGTGCGGGAATAAACAGAAAACCAGCACCTGGCACTCGTTTGGCCAGCACCCATGCGGCAATCCACGCCACGAGTACCCACTTGACGTGCTCAAAGAAAGATAGCGCCGTCATGGATGTCGGTACGGCCCTGACGAAGGGCATGCCGGAGCTGGCCGCAAACGGCGTACCGGCGGGGCCGCTCACCCTGAGCTGGAGCAGGTCTTCACGCGCTGCTGTTGCCGCGTTGGCGTCAGTCAGACGCTCGACATAACGCGCGAAATCGCCGTCGGGCGGTGTGTCTGAAGGGTGCATCATGACGCTTGCCTGTCCGGCAAGGTGCTGGCTGCCATCCTTACCGCAATCTCCCGCACCAGCCGCCGCGCCAGCGATAGCTTGGACGCCCTGGGCAACTCGGTACTGCCCTGCCCGTCAATCAGCAGCAGCGCATTGTGATCCTGGCCAAAGGTATCGGGGCCGATGTTGCCGACCAGCAGTGGCACTTTCTTGCGCAGGCGCTTGGCCTGGGCGTTCTCAAGCAGGTCATGGCTTTCTGCGGCAAAGCCGACACAAAACAGCTGGCCCGTCTGCGCAGCAGGCGACTGGGCAACGGTGGCCAGGATGTCAGTGTTTTCGGTAAATTCGAGCTGCAGCGTCTGGCCGGAGCCATCTTTCTTGATTTTTTGGGCTGATGGTGCAGCCGGCCGCCAATCGGCCACAGCAGCCGTTGCTATTAAAACAGTAGCTTCTTGCGCCCGTCCTATAACCGCATCAAGCATATTTGATGCTGATTTCACGTCAATACGGGTGACGCCGCGCGGTGTGGGCAAACTCACCGGACCAGCGACCAGCGTCACCTCGGCACCCGCTTCACGCGCCGCACGCGCAATGGCAAAGCCCATTTTTCCGCTCGACAGGTTGGTAATGCCGCGCACCGGATCGATGGCTTCATAAGTGGGGCCAGCGGTGACCAGCACCCGCTGGCCGCTCAGCACCTTGGGCGTAAAAAAGGCGATGATGTCTTCGAGCAGCTCGTCGGGCTCCAGCATGCGGCCGTCACCGGTTTCACCGCAGGCCTGAAAACCTCTGCCCACGCCCAGCACGGTCGCGCCGTCGGCCTCCAGCTGGACCAGGTTTCGTTGCGTGGCCGGATGTGCGTACATCTCGCGGTTCATCGCCGGCGCCACTAGTAGCGGCATCTGGCCAAGAGGGCGCGCCAGGCACAGCAGGCTCAACAGCTCATCGGCGCGGCCATGGACCAGTCTGGCGATAAAGTCGGCGCTGCAGGGCGCGATCACGATTGCATCAGCCTCGCGCGAAAGGTTGATGTGCGCCATGTTGTTCGGCTCGCGGCTGTCCCACTGGCTGGTGTAAACCGGCCGCCCGCTCAGTGCCTGCAGGGTGACCGGCGTGATGAATTGCTCCGCCGCCTCGGTCATCACGACCTGCACGGTGGCACCGGCCTTGATCAGCGTCCGGCACAACTCGGCCGCTTTATAACAGGCGATGCCTCCCGAAAGGCCGAGCACGATATGTTTGCCAGCCAGATCAGGGGCTTCACTGCTGTCCAGCTCATTTGCTTGATTCATCATGGTTGGCAATGTAGCAGTTGAATGGGGCCCCCACGCTTTTCACTGCGTGTAATGCGCTGCCCCCCCGAGGGGGCTGAACTGCGCTTGGGGCGGCCCGGCGCTGCGTTCGCTGGCCCCCACGCTTTTCACTGCGTGTAATGCGCTGCCCCCCCCGAGGGGGCTGAACTCGTTTGGGGCGCTGCGTTCGAAAAACCCCCGGCGCTGGCTACTTTCCCCTGCTGCGCCACTACGGTTGAGCCTTTTTTTACTTGAGACAACCCGGCAGAAAATGTAGCCGATAGAATGAATTGGCTGGCGGTGGCTGTTCGGTCAGCCCCTATAATCTCCGTTTACCATCTCAGCGAACTTGTGATTCGTACATGGCATGACCAAATTTGTCTTCGTCACCGGCGGTGTAGTGTCCTCCCTGGGCAAGGGAATCGCCTCAGCCTCCCTAGCTGCGATCCTTGAATCGCGAGGCCTCAAGGTCACGCTGATCAAGCTCGATCCCTACATCAATGTGGATCCGGGAACGATGTCGCCGTTCCAGCACGGCGAGGTTTTCGTCACCGAAGACGGCGCGGAAACCGATCTCGATCTGGGCCACTATGAGCGTTTCATCGAAACGCGGATGCGCAGGGCGAACAATTTCACCACCGGCCAGATTTACCAGAGCGTGCTTGAAAAAGAACGCCGTGGCGACTACCTCGGCAAGACGGTGCAGGTGATTCCGCACATCACCAACGAAATCCAGGATTTCATCAAGCGCGGTGCGTGCTATGACACGCCCGAAGCCGTGGATGTTGCGATTGTCGAAATCGGCGGCACCGTCGGCGACATTGAATCCCTGCCCTTTTTGGAAGCCGTGCGCCAGATGAGCCTGCGCATGGGGCCGAACAACACCGCTTTTGTGCATTTGAGCTACGTGCCGTGGATTGCCGCTGCGGGCGAGCTTAAAACCAAACCCACCCAGCACACCGCCAAGCAATTGCGCGAAATCGGCATTCAGGCCGACGTGTTGCTGTGCCGCGCCGACCGCCGCATTCCTAATGAAGAGCGCGACAAAATCTCGATGTTCTCCAATGTGCCCGAGTGGGGCGTCATTTCGATGTGGGACGTTGACACGATTTACAAGGTGCCCCGCATGTTGCACGAGCAGGGCCTCGATGGCCTGATCTGCGACAAGCTACGCCTGAACACGCCGCCGGCCAACCTCAAGCGCTGGGACGACCTGGTGTACGAGACCGAGCATCCCAAGACCGAGGTCAACATTGCCATGGTCGGCAAGTATGTGGACCTGAGCGACAGCTACAAGTCGCTTAACGAAGCGCTGCGCCATGCCGGCATGAAAAATCATGCCAGGGTCGTGATCGAATACATGGACTCTGAAACCCTTACGCCAGATACCGTATCACGCCTGGCAAAGTTTGACGGCATTCTGGTGCCTGGCGGTTTTGGCATACGCGGCGTCGAAGGCAAAATCTGCGCCGCCCGCTTCGCCCGCGAAAACAAGATTCCCTACCTCGGCATCTGCCTGGGCATGCAGGTGGCCACGATCGAGTTTGCGCGCCATGTCGCCGGCCTCAAGGAGGCCAACAGTACCGAGTTTGACCCGGTGACGCCGCATCCGGTCATCGCTCTCATCACCGAGTGGAAAGATGCCGACGGCACCATCAAGACGCGCCACGCCAAGTCTGACCTGGGCGGCACCATGCGGCTGGGCGCGCAAAGCTCTGATGTGGCCCAGAACACCCTGGCGCACAAGATTTATGGCGATGTGGTGACAGAACGCCACCGCCACCGCTACGAAGCCAATGTCAACTACCTCGATGCCTTGCGCAAATCAGGTCTGGTCATCTCGGCACTGACACAGCGCGAGCACCTGACCGAGATTGTCGAGTTGCCGCAGGATGTTCACCCCTGGTTCATGGGCGTGCAGTTCCATCCTGAATTCAAATCCACGCCGTGGGACGGCCATCCGCTGTTCAATGCCTACATTGCCGCAGCGCTTGAACGGCGCGCCACGGCGAGCCAGACTCAAAAAGCCGAGACCGCGAAACCCCTGAAAGTGGTGGCATCGACATGAAGCTCTGCGGATTCGACATTGGCCTGGACCAGCCCTTTTTTCTGATTGCCGGGCCCTGCGTGGTGGAGTCCGAGCAGTTGCAGATGGACACGGCCGGCACACTCAAGGAAATCACCTCGGCGCTGGGCATTCCCTTTATTTTCAAATCCAGCTACGACAAGGCCAACCGCTCCAGCGGCACCAGTTTTCGCGGCCCGGGCATGCAAAAAGGGCTTGAAATCCTGGCCAAGGTCAAGCGCGAGTTGAACCTGCCGATCCTGACCGATGTGCATTCCGAATCCGAGATCGCTGCGGTGGCGGCTGTCGTGGATGTGCTGCAAACTCCGGCCTTTTTGTGCCGCCAGACCGATTTCATTCACGCAGTGGCGCAGTCGGGCAGACCGGTCAACATCAAAAAAGGCCAGTTTCTCGCGCCCGGCGACATGAAAAATGTCATCGACAAGGCGCGGGCCGCGGCGCGGGAAAAAGGCCTGGACGAAGACCGCTTCATGGCCTGCGAGCGCGGCGCCAGCTTTGGCTACAACAACCTGGTGTCCGACATGCGCAGCCTGGCGATCATGCGCGAAACCCATGCGCCGGTGGTGTTTGACGCCACGCATTCGGTGCAGTTGCCCGGCGGCAACGGCACCAGCAGCGGTGGCCAGCGTGAAATGGTTCCGGTACTGGCGCGCGCCGCCATCGCTGTGGGTATTGCCGGTATCTTCATGGAAACCCACCCTGATCCCGCAAATGCCCTG
>JAYWDL010000149.1:0-6123 GCA_043779865.1 Polaromonas sp. | reverse complement strand
TGGCCGTAACACATGCCATTGAAGCCGGCCATCCCCTGGTGGTGGAAGCCAGTACCGGCGTGGGTAAAACATTTTCCTATCTGGTGCCTGCGCTGCTGAGCGGCGAACGTATCCTGATCTCTACTGCGACCAAAGCCTTGCAGGATCAGCTGTTCGGCCGCGATCTGCCTCGTCTGGTGGAAGCGCTTGAATTGCCGGTGCGTACCGCTCTGCTCAAAGGACGTAGTAGCTATTTATGCCTTCATCGCATGGAAATGGCTCGCCAGGAGACCCATCTGCCCGAGGGTGTTTCGGTACGTGCGCTGGCAAGAGTTGAGCAATGGTCTCAGGTGACACGGACCGGCGATCTGGCCGAACTCCCCGGCCTTGATGAGCGTTCACCCATCATTCCCCTGGTCACATCGACACGGGAAAATTGCCTGGGTTCGCAATGCCCGCGTTTTCGTGCTTGCCACGTTAACCTCGCCCGCAGGGAGGCCATGGCGGCGGACGTCGTGGTCATCAACCATCACCTTTTTTTCGCTGATCTCGCCGTTCGAGAGTCGGGCGTGGCGGAGCTGCTACCTTCCGTGCGGATTGCCATTTTTGACGAGGCGCACCAGCTGAATGAAACGGGCGTGCAATTTTTGGGCACTAACCTCACTACAGGCCAGCTGCTGGATTTTTGCCGCGACCTGTTGTCTGCGGGGCTGCAACTGGCACGCGGTCTGGTGGACTGGCAGGAAGTCGTCGGAGCCATAGAAAGGGCAACTCGTGAGTTGCGCCTGTGCGCCGGCAGGCAGTACCCAGGCACCAAGCTGCGCTGGACAGGTGAAGTACCTGAGGGCCTGGATGCTGGCACCTGGCACCAGGCCCTGGAAGCGGTTAATGCTTCCTGTGCGCAGGCTTGTGCAGCCCTGGACACGGTCAGCGAAATTGCACCTGATTTTGTCCGGCTCCATGAACGTGCTGCCCAGTTGGCGGAACGTGCTGAAAGCTTTGTCAATCCCTGTGAGCCCGGCTGTGTGCGTTGGGTGGATGTGGGCACCCAGTTGCGGCTGGTCGAGTCACCGCTGGATATTTCCCAGGCTGTAAAAACCAAAATGCTCGGCGCTTCGGGTGAAGGCGCAAAATCCTGGATTTTTACCTCGGCTACGCTGGGTGATGATGACAAGCTCAGCTGGTTCACCCAGCCATGCGGGCTGGGCGATGCTGATGTGTTGCGGGTCGGCAGTCCTTTCGACTACGAACGTCAGGCGGCCTTGTATGTGCCCGCCAGTTTTCCTAAACCCGGTGATCCTTCGCATTCCGCCAAAGTGGCCGAATCTGCTGCAGTCTGGGCACGGCAACTGGGCGGACGCACCATGGTGCTGACGACCACCTTGCGCGCTTTGCGAACGATTGGCGAAGCGCTGCAGGCAGCTTTCGAGCATTCGGGTGACCTGCAGGTCCTGGTTCAGGGCAGCATGCCGAAGCGTGCCCTGATTGAACGCTTTCGGGAGGGGGATTCGCAAGGTGGAAAGGCTTGTGTGCTGGTGGCGTCGGCCTCATTTTGGGAGGGCATTGACGTGCCCGGAGACGCGCTTCAACTGGTCATTATTGACAAGCTGCCTTTTCCCCCGCCGAACGATCCTCTGGCCGAAGCCCGTTCAAAACTGCTGGAGTCGCAAGGGCGTAGTGCATTTACCGATTATTTTCTGCCAGAAGCCGCTGTAGCTCTCAAGCAGGGTGCTGGACGGCTGATACGGCGGGAAACCGATCAGGGCGTTCTGGTGGTCTGTGACAGCCGACTCGTTTCCATGGGCTATGGCCGGCGTTTGCTGAAAGCGCTGCCTCCGATGAAAAGACTGGCATCGGAGCAGGAATTGATTGACAGGCTGGCGAGTCTTACCAGAACTTGTACCACGGATTGTCCGCAGACCTTAAGCCTTTGCTCATGTATCGGCTTTGCGGATAACTCTTTTCCATGATGCGGCGGGTGTCATCGCGCAGTTCGGTCATCCCGAGTGCATCGTAGGACTTGTAGAGAATATAGGTGGCTTCTTCAAGCGCCGGAACGTCGCGATAGTCGGCAATTGCACTTTGTGCACGGTTGATAGCCGCAACGTAAGCTCCGCGTGAGTAGTAGTAACGGGCAACGTGAACTTCGGATTGCGCCAGGGAATTAACGATGTAATTCATTCGCGAGCGTGAGTCGGGCGTATAGCGCGATTCCGGGAAACGGGTTACCAGATCCTTGAAGGATTCAAACGACTCCTTGGCCGCATTCTGGTCACGTTCCGACAAATCCTGGCGCGAAATAAATCCAAAAATGCCGAGATTGTCATTAAAGTTCACCAGCCCCTTGAGGTACAAAGCGTACTCCATGGCAGGACTTGCCGGGTGAAGTTTGGTAAACCGGTTCAGCGTCGCGAGGGCCTGGGCCTGTTCGCCGCCTTTATACTGTGCGTACGCCTTATCGAGTTGCGCCTGCTGCGCAAGAGGCGTTCCAGCTGCGCGGCCCTCCAGCTTTTCATAAAGGGGAATCGCCTTGTCATAGGCGCCGGAATTCACCTCATCCTTCGCCTCGGCGTAAATCTTGTTCGGGCTCCAGGTCGCCGTCTTATCGGGCGCCGGGGTGCTGGAGCAGCCTGCAATCACAAAAGACAATGCGCAAACGGCTGCTACAAGCGGCGATGCATTCGGAGCGACCGATAATTTCATGGAAAACATTGCAATCGACCTTCTTGATGACTGATTCAGAACTGAGCAAATTGATTATATCGGGCGTAGTTGGCGTTAATGCGCTGGCAGACGAAGCGCAAGACGAGGCTGACGGCAGTGCCGAAATGGAATTGCGGCGGGTCAGCGTTCCCATGGAGAGCCACGGTGGCCGGCTCGACAAGGCTTTGGCTGGTTTGGTGCCCGAATTTTCCCGCAGCTATCTCCAGCAACTAATCGAAGCCGGCGGCGTACTGGTCAAAGGCGTCAAAGCCATCAAACCATCCTCGAAGGTCAAGGCCGGAGATGAACTTAGCATCGAGTTGCGGCCAACGCCACAAAGCCAGGCTTTCAAACCTGAAGTCATGGAACTGGAGATTGTGTTTGAAGATCCCTATCTTCTGGTGATCAACAAACCTGCCGGGCTGGTCGTGCATCCCGCGCCCGGCAACTGGAGCGGCACCTTGCTCAATGGCTTGCTGGCACATGACCCGCAGGCTTCTTTCTTGCCGCGTGCCGGTATCGTGCATCGTCTTGACAAGGACACCAGTGGTCTGATGGTCGTGGCCCGGCAGCGGCAGACGATGGACCAACTGGTCAGCATGATTGCTGCCCGTAGCGTCAGCCGGGAATACATCGCACTGGCCCATGGCGCCTGGCAGGGTGCGAGAACCCGCGAGGTCGAGGCTCCGATTGGCCGCGATCCCCGTAACCGCCTGCGAATGGCAGTGGTTGATCTTGAGAAAAATTCGGGCAAAACGGCCTCCACGGTGATCTCGCTGCTGGATAACGCACAACATCATTGCCTGGTGAAGTGCAAGCTGCATACCGGCCGTACCCATCAAATCCGGGTGCATATGGCATTGCTGGGTCACCCCCTCGTGTCGGATGAGCTGTATGGGGGAGCAGTTGCGGGCGGATTGCAACGACAAGCGCTGCATGCCTGTCGGCTGGCGTTTGTACACCCCGTCACGGGGGCCATGATGGAGTTCAAATCGCTGCCGCCGCCTGATCTGCTGACAGCTATGGCAGATTTGGGCCTGATATACAATCAAATCCTGTAGTTTTCTGCTACCCGCAACATGACGCCCCTGATCGGGGAAATTGCGCATGAAGCCAACGCGCTGACAAAAGCGCTTCCCCGCCTTTTCGGAACCGCCAAATCATGAACACGACGGATGCGAAGCGCGTCCTCGAAACAGCGCTTATTTGCGCGCAGCAACCGATTGCTTTGCGTGAATTAGGCGTTTTGTTTAACGGGGTACTCGCTGCCGATAGCCTCAAGCTGATGCTTGCTGAGTTGCAGGACGACTGGTCAGGCCGCGGCGTCGAACTGGTTCATGTGGCGACGGGCTGGCGTTTTCAAAGCCGGCCCCACATGCGCGAGTACCTGGACCGGTTGCATCCTGAAAAACCGCCCCGCTATAGTCGGGCTATCCTGGAAACCCTCGCCATCATTGCTTACAGGCAGCCCGTGACGCGCGGCGACATGGAAGACATTCGTGGTGTCACCATTAACAGTTTGCTTCTCAAGCAGCTGGAAGATCGTGGTTGGGTCGAGGTGATCGGTCAGCGGGAAACCGTAGGTCGGCCAGCACTTTACGCAACAACGCGCCAGTTTCTCGATGATCTGGGTGTTGAATCCCTGGCCGAGCTTCCAGCGATGGACAGCCCGCCCGCGCAGCTTGCAATGCCTGAACAATTTGAGTTGAGTATGACCGAGGCGGCCGACAGTGAACCTGCTGTATTGCAGCCCGAGTTGCAAGTTTCAAAAATCATGGAGGACTTGGCGTCGAATGGCGGCAAGAGTCCTGAACATGACCGGCAATAATTCCTCACGCCAGCTATCCACACGAACGAATGTAAGAGCATGAACCCACAAGAACCCCCCACATCCGAAACTCCGCCTGCTCCTGAAAAAGAGCCAAAAATCGCTGTAGCGCAAGATTCATATGTGCAAGCAGCTCCTGATTTGATAGCGACTGGCGAAAACGGGGGAGCTTCTTCGTCGCAGTCCGGTGCGAGGCGGCGTGGTCCGAAACCTGTGCCGACCAGCATCCGGTTTGAAGACGTGGTTACTGGCCAGTTTGATGCTGACGAAGAAGATGTGGCGCTTGATGTCCCTAAGCGCGTGTTGTCACCCCAGCCTGAAACTCCCAAACTCCACAAGGTGCTGGCGCAGGCCGGACTGGGCTCCCGGCTGGAAATGGAGCAGTTGATTCTGGAAGGGCGCATTTCGGTCAATGCCGAGCCTGCACACATTGGTCAACGCATCCAGTTCGGCGATACCGTCAAGGTCAATGGCAAGCCTGTTCGCGTCCGCATTGATGCTCCACCTCCGCGCGTGATTGCGTACCACAAGCCTGCCGGCGAGGTCGTCACGCATGATGATCCGCAGAACCGGCCGACCGTATTCCGGCGACTGCCCAAACTCTTTCAGGGTAAATGGCAGTCTGTTGGGCGTCTGGATCTGAATACCGAAGGCCTGCTGCTGCTGACGAGTTCTGGCGAGTTGGCCAACAAGCTGATGCATCCGCGCTTCGGGCTGGAGCGGGAATATGCCGTGCGGGTGCTGGGTGCGCTGAACAATGAAGAGAAAAAACGCCTGGTCGAGGGCGTGACGCTGGACGATGGCGTGGCGCAATTCGGCTCGATCGAAGCAGGCGGCGGCGAAGGGGCCAATTGCTGGTATCGCGTCACGATTTCAGAAGGGCGCAACCGCGAAGTGCGTCGCATGTTCGAGGCAGTGGGTCATGCGGTGAGCCGTCTCATCCGTATCCGCTATGGGGCCGTCGTGCTGCCGCGTGGGCTCAAGCGGGGCGCGTTTGTTGAACTTGACGAGAACGATATCTGGGCGCTGACCAGCGCGGTAACCCGCTCTGAATCCAGGGCTGATCCGCGCGGCGAACCCACAAACCGGGACCAACCGGCGGGCGAGGGCGGTGATGGACAGCAGCGCCGTGGTCCCCGAAGAAATGAACGCCCACGCGGCGGCGCTGGACGGCCGCGCAGCCCAGAAGCAGGGCAAAACAGTGCGGTACAGGGTACGGATGATTCACAGCCGCCACTGAACCGGACTGACGCAGCGCCGCGAGGCAACAGGCGAGGCGGTAATACTGGCGCAAAGGGCGGCAGCCAGGGTGGCAACGCAGGGCCGGGTGCCCGTTTCGGGCAACCCGGTGCGGGTGGCCAGCAAGGCCTGAAGCGGCGCGATGACCGTGGCCCCCGGAGCGACAAATCAACCGGCGGGGCACAACCCGATCCGATGAAGACGTCGTTCGGCTATATTGGCGCCGAAACTTTCACGAGGCAGCGGCAAGACCAGGGGCAGCGGCGTGGCCAGGGCGGAGGCAGTGGCGGCGGCTTCGGCGGTACCAGTGGCGGCCCGCGCCGCACTGGCGGCAATGCCGGTGGAAACCGCAGCGGCGGCAACCGCAGTGGTGG
>JAYWDL010000148.1:0-6247 GCA_043779865.1 Polaromonas sp. | reverse complement strand
TCACGGGAAGGCTTTCCTGGTCAGGTAGGCCGGCGACAGTAGCGTTCCGGCAAAGAAAAACCGGGGACAGGCCCCGGTTGATGACTGCGCTTTAATGACTGCCTATCACGCCACCGTTGGCGCCGGATCAGTATTCACCGCAGGACTTCCGCCGCTAGGGCCGCCACCGCCACCCACGGAAGAGTTACGCGGTGTCCAGTCTTTCGGCGGACGCGGATCCCTGCCGGCCATGATGTCGTCTATCTGTTCAACATCAATGGTCTCCCATTCAAGCAGGGCCTTGGCCATGGCATGCATCTTGTCCTTGTTGTCTTCGATCAGCGTGCGCGCCTGGGCATACTGCTGGTCGATGATGCGGCGCACTTCGTTATCGACCTTTTGCAGGGTCGATTCGCTCATGTTGTTGGTCTTCGTCACAGACCGGCCCAAAAACACTTCACCTTCGTTTTCGGCATAGACCATGGGACCCAGGGCATCGGTCATGCCGTAACGCGTCACCATGTCGCGGGCCAGTCCCGTGGCGCGCTCAAAGTCATTGCTGGCACCCGTCGTCATCTGGTTCATGAACACTTCTTCGGCAATTCGGCCACCAAACAGCATGCTGATCTGGCTTAGCATGTATTCGCGGTCATAGCTGTAGCGATCTTGCGCCGGCAGGCTCATCGTCACGCCCAAGGCGCGACCACGCGGAATAATGGTGACTTTATGCACCGGATCGCACTTGGGCAGCAGTTTGCCGAGCAGCGCATGCCCGGACTCATGGTAAGCGGTATTGCGACGCTCTTCTTCGGGCATGACCATGCTCTTGCGCTCAGGGCCCATCAGGATCTTGTCCTTGGCCTTTTCGAAATCCTGCATTTCGACCACACGGGCGTTGCGACGTGCCGCCATCAGGGCCGCTTCGTTGCAGAGGTTGGCAAGATCGGCGCCTGACATGCCCGGCGTACCACGGGCAATCACGTTCGCGTTCACGTCCTGGCCAAGAGGGACCTTGCGCATATGCACATTGAGAATCTGCTCGCGGCCGCGAATGTCAGGCAGCGTGACATAGACCTGGCGGTCAAAACGGCCTGGGCGTAGCAAGGCGGCATCCAGAATGTCGGGGCGGTTGGTAGCGGCAACCACAATCACGCCAACGTTGGTTTCAAAGCCGTCCATCTCGACCAGCATCTGGTTCAGCGTCTGTTCACGCTCATCATTGCCACCGCCCACACCAGCACCACGCTGGCGACCAACGGCGTCGATTTCATCAATAAAAATAATGCAAGGGGCATTCTTCTTGGCGTTGTCGAACATGTCGCGGACCCGGGCAGCGCCCACACCAACAAACATTTCGACGAAATCGGAACCTGAAATCGAGAAGAAGGGAACTTTGGCTTCGCCAGCAATGCCTTTGGCGAGCAGGGTCTTACCCGTTCCCGGAGGGCCAACCAGCAACAAACCACGCGGAATGCGGCCACCCAGCTTCTGGAATTTGGCCGGGTCTTTCAGGAAATCGACCACTTCCTTGACCTCTTCCTTGGCCTCGTCGCAACCGGCCACGTCGGCAAAGGTCACGGTGTTGGTCGATTCGTCGAGCATGCGGGCCTTGGATTTACCAAAACTGAACGCACCACCCTTGCCGCCGCCCTGCATTTGCCGCATGAAATAAACCCAGACGCCAATCAGGAGCAGCATCGGCCCCCAACTGACCAGCAAGGTCATGAGCAAGGAGCCTTCTTCGCGGGGCTTGACATCGAATTTCACATCATTGGCAATCAGGTCGCCGACCAGACCGCGATCCAGGTAAGTCGCCGTAGTGCGGATTTTGCGGTCGTCAGTCGTGGTGGCAATAATTTCAGTGCCGCCCTGACCTTCCGCAATGGTCGCTGTCTTGATCCGCTTGCCACGAACCTCTTCCAGGAACTCGGAATAACCCAGGTAATTGGAGCCTGCGCCACTGCGTGTATCAAACTGCTTGAACACGGTGAACAGCACCATGGCGATCACTAGCCAGATTGCAATTTTCGAAAACCACTGATTATTCAAGGACTACTCCGATCTAAGAACCCAAAGCCGATGGGATGGCACATGTGACTGATTTTAGGCGTTTCAAGGCCACAAACCACGATAAACATGCTCCGGCCCTTGCCTTGAAGCGGATTTAGCTGATTTTTTGGCGACAGTCAGCTTCACTTCACCCTCGTCAAGACTTTTTAAGACCTTTGCCCACCAGGAAAGTTTCGGAAGAGTTAGACCGGGACGCCTTGGGTTTTACCCGTTTGACGACTTTGAAAGAATCACGGAACAGTTTCACCAAGTCGTCGTAGCCGGTACCATGAAACAGTTTGACAACCAGCGCACCGTCGGACTTCATGCGGTTTTGCGCAAACTCCACTGCCAGTTCCACCAGATGGGCAATACGCGCCGCATCAGCCGATTCGATACCCGACAGGTTGGGCGCCATATCCGAAATCACCAAATCGACCTTGACCGGCCCCATGTCCGTGCCCTTGCCCGTGGCCAGGGCCTGCTCCAGTTTTTCCAGAACTTCGGGCTCGCGGAAGTCGCCCTGGATGAACACTACGCCCTCAATCGGCTCCATGGGCAACAGGTCCAGCCCAATGATGCGTCCATTGAGTTCGCCAGCGGCCGCTCCTGTCGGCGATAGCTTGCGCCGCACATACTGGCTCCATGCGCCGGGCGTGCTGCCCAGGTCCACGACGCAGTCGCCCGGCTTGATCAGCCCGAGCGTTTCATCCATTTCCTTCAATTTGTAAGCAGCCCGTGCACGGTAACCCTCTTTGCGCGCCTGCTTCACATAAGGATCATTGATATGGTCGTGCAACCAGGCCTTGTTGACCTTTTTCCCCTTGGGATTTGCTTTTGTGCTGGGTTTCCCGACTGTTTTTTTGGTCGCATTCATCTCTGTCCTGGCATTTACTTTCATGGGGCTATTGTCCTCTTCTGGTCTCCACCGATAATTGGGGTATGGCTCAAATACAACTTACCCCTGCCCAGCGCAAAGACCAGCGCGCTGAAGCTCACCATCTCAATGCCGTCGTGATGATTGGCTCCGACGGCCTGACTGAAGGCGTCAAGAAAGAAATCGACGCTGCACTCAATGCCCACGGCCTGATCAAGGTACGGGTCCAGTCCGACGACCGGCCCGGTCGCGAAGCGATGTTCCAGGCTCTTGCCGACGAACTTGATGCCGCGCCCATCCAGCACATCGGCAAGCTGCTGGTCCTGTGGCGTCCGATTCCGGAAAAAGACAAAAAGGTCAACGAAGACCGCATGGCCGGCCCGCGCGATATCAAGGTGCTGAAAAACAGTTCGCGCTACGGCCAGCGCCCCGAAGTCAAAACCTTGCGGGTGCTCGGCAACCAGCGACTGACACCAGGCGGCACCGTCAAGCGCTCCAAGCCCAAGCAGCGCAGTGTGAAAAAACGCGCGCAGGACTGAAGCGTCTTTTTTGATATTTTGCCGACCTTGCAAGTCGGCTTTTCGCTTTCAGGGCCCGCAGCCCTTTAGATTTGCCCCCTCTGCCCACAGCTAGACGTTATGACCAATCCACTCCTCGAATTTTCCGACCTTCCTCTTTTTGACCGTATCCTGCCCGAGCATGTTGGCCCGGCGATGGATGAATTACTGGTGAAAGCCGATGCTGCGCTGGAGCAGGTCGCGGCGCCAGAGTTTCCGGCCTCGTGGAGCGAAATTTCTCGCATACTGGATGTAGCCACCGAAAATTTCGGCCGTGCTTGGGGCGTCGTCAGCCATCTGAACAGCGTTGCCGATACGCCCGAAATGCGTGCCGCTTACAACGCGGCACTGCCCAGAGTCACCGAGTTTTCGGCCCGGCTGGGGGCCGATGAGCGCCTGTATGCCAAGTACAAAGCCATCGACGTCGGCACACTGAATATTGAGCAGCGCCAGGCGCACAAAAACGCCATTCGCAATTTTGTACTGTCGGGTGCGGAACTCACCGGTGCGGCGAAAGAGCGTTTTGCGAAAATCCAGGAACGCCAGGCTGAACTTAGCCAGAAATTTAGCGAAAACTCGCTCGACGCCACCGATGCCTTTGCTTACTACGCCACCGCCGATGAGATAGCCGGCATTCCGGAAGACGTGCTGCAAACTGCCCAGGCGCAGGCCGAGGCCGAAGGTAAAACAGGTTACCGGCTCAGCCTGAAAATGCCGAGCTACCTGCCCGTCATGCAGTTTGCCGAGAGCAGCGCGTTGCGCGAAACGCTCTACAAGGCCTACACAACGCGCGCCAGCGACCAGGCCCCGGCAGAATTCAGCCAGTTCGACAACAGCGCCGTGATGCATGAAATCCTTGCGCTGCGGCAGGAAGAAGCCCGGCTGCTGGGTTACCAGAATTTTGGCGAAGTCTCGGTAGTGGCCAAGATGGCCAAGTCCCCCGAAGAAGTCGTCACCTTTTTGCGTGATCTTGCCCAACGCGCCCGCCCCTACGCTGAAAATGATATCGCCGACCTGCGCGCCTTTGCCGCTGGACAACTGATGCAGAGCGATCCCCAGCCCTGGGACTATGCCTACATCGGCGAAAAACTCAAGGAAGCGCGCTACGCTTTCAGCGAGCAGGAAGTCAAACAGTATTTCACCGCGCCCAAAGTGCTGGCGGGCCTGTTCAGGATTGTGGAAACCCTGTTTGAAGTGGCGATTCGCCAGGACTCTGCACCCGTCTGGAAACCCGGCGTGGCGTTTTACCGCATCGAGCGAAACGGCGAGTTGCTGGGCCAGTTTTACCTCGACCAGCCGGCCCGCACCGGCAAGCGCGGCGGCGCCTGGATGGACGATGTGCGTTCCCGCTGGCTGCGTCCTGATACCGGCAAGCTGCAGACGCCTGTCGCGCACCTGGTCTGCAATTTTGCCGAGGGTGCAGGCGGCAAGCCTGCCCTGCTCACCCACGACGATGTGACCACGCTCTTTCATGAATTCGGCCACGGCCTGCACCACATGCTGACGCAGGTGAACGAGCATGACGTCTCGGGCATCAGCGGCGTGGAATGGGATGCGGTCGAGCTGCCCAGCCAGTTCATGGAAAACTTCTGCTGGGAATGGGACGTGCTCCAGCAGATGACCGCCCATGTCGACACGGGCGAGCCCTTGCCGCGCGCGCTCTATGAAAAGATGCTGGCCGCCAAAAACTTCCAGAGCGGCATGCAGACGCTGCGCCAGGTCGAGTTCTCGCTGTTCGACATGCTGCTGCACACCTCGCACAAGCCTGACGAAGACCTGATGGGCCTGCTCAATGAGGTCCGCCGGGAAGTGGCGGTGATTTCAGCGCCCGCCTATAGCCGCACGCCGCATACCTTTAGCCACATTTTTTCGGGTGGCTATGCGGCCGGCTATTACAGCTACAAATGGGCAGAAGTGCTTTCAGCCGACGCGTATGCGGCCTTCGAAGAAACCGCTGCTGCGGCAAAAACGACAGACGCGAAGGAAGCGTCCGGTAAAACGACTGTCAGCGTGGAAACCGGCAGAAAATACCGTCAAGCCATTCTGGAAGCGGGTGGCAGCCGCCCCGCCATGGAGTCATTCAAAGCCTTCCGGGGCCGCGAGCCTTCGCTGGATGCCTTGCTGCGTCATCAGGGTATGGCGTAATAACGGGAATTGCTCCAAAACTGACTGGAACACCATGACTTCAAACGCCCCTGCTTTTTCTGCCCCCAAAGCCCTCCTGACGCTTGCCGTGGTGGCGGCCAGTTTTTTCGCACCCCTGTTGCCCGCAGTGCAAGCCCAGCAGGTCTACCGCATCGTGGGGGCAGACGGCAAGGTGACTTTTTCTGACCGGCCGCCGCCAGCCGCCAGCGGCGCCAATGTCAGCTCGGCCAGCGCGAATGCGGCAGGCGTCTCCGCTGCTGCCGGTTTGCCCTTTGAACTCAGGCAGGTCGCCAGCAAATACCCGGTCACGCTCTACACCGGCGACAACTGCGGGCCCTGCAATTCGGGCCGTTCACTGCTGACCAGCCGCGGCATCCCGTTTGCCGAAAAGACGGTCACGACGGCCGAGGACAGCCAGGCCTTGCAACGCATGAGTGGTGAGACATCGCTCCCCTTTGTGACCATAGGCAGCCAGCAGCTCAAGGGTTTTTCTGACGCGGAGTGGACGCAGTATCTCAACGCGGCGGGTTATCCCGCCACTTCGGCATTACCCACAAGCTACCGCGCGCCCGCACCGGCGCCACTGATAAGCATTGCCGCCGCACCGGCCCCAACGGCTGCCACCGGGGAAAGCCCGGCT
>JAYWDL010000147.1:0-6256 GCA_043779865.1 Polaromonas sp. | reverse complement strand
GGGTCAGAAAACGCCTCGGCCTGAGCCAGGCCGAGTTTTCGCAGCGGATCGAGGTTTCGCTTGAGACCATCCGCAACTGGGAGCAAGGCAAACGCTGCCCGACCGGCGCCGCCAAGGCGCTGCTCAAGGTGCTGGACAGAGCCCCCGAGGCGGCACTGGCGGCGCTGCACTGAATCGGGGAGGTGGTCAACGCAGGCCGGGTGGCAGAGGCGAATTGAGCGAATTGAGGGTCAGATTCCAATTAATTCGTCAGCTATCTATTCAATAGCCTCTTGCGCCCGTCCAGCAAGCGCTGCAGGGCAATTCGATGCTTAAACAGGACTGGCGCGGTCCACCAATCCAGCAGAAATTGGAATCCAACCCCAATTTCTCGCTGGCGGCGTGATTTCTCAAGCAAAAAATGGCTGGATCGCTTGCTGGACAAGCGCAAGCAGCTATGTATTCAATAGCGCTTTTTCCAGCACTTCCACCCAGTGCCGCACCGGCGTCGCCGTGCCGCTCTACAGATGCGTGATGCAGCCCATGTTGGCCGAGACGATCACCTCATCACCCAAGTTAGCGCCCAGAGTGGGGGAGTTGTGTATAACGAAATGCCTTCGGCTGTGTCCGGATTACTGCTTGGGCGGCACCACCACAATGGTGCTTCCCCCTGTACCTGTATTGCCTTTGGCGCCCTTGGCGCCGGTGTATCCCGTGTTACCGGTAGCGCCCGTAGCGCCAGTGTCTCCGGTGTTTCCTTGGCTGCCAGCCTGGCCCGTAGCGCCGGTATATCCCGTGTTGCCCTGGTTACCGGTAGCGCCCGTAGCGCCGGTGTATCCAGTATTTCCGGTGTTCCCCTGATTACCTGTCTCGCCTTGCGCGCCGGTATATCCGGTGTTGCCTTGATTGCCCTGTGGTCCCATTGGCCCGGTGCATGCGCCTAGTCCGAGCAGCGCGAGAAGCAGCAGTGATGACGTTGTATATTTCATATCGATTCCTCTTGGGTTGGCCGGTTGCCACGGATTGGGTCACCCCGGCGACTTTCATAAGAACACTTTAGATCAAAAAAAGCTGCCATCCGTTGGCCCACATCGCAGTAGGACGAGGGGGACTTTTCAAGCACATCCTGCGCTTTTCAACTGCATCGGAATGGGTTTGGCGGCAGGCGCAATGACGGCCCGGCCGGGCCGTCAATCGAAAGTCATCTGCCGTCAGCACCCCTTACGGCGTCACCTGCGCCGCCTTGCGGTCAGCCAGCACCTTCCGCGCAGAAGGCCGCTCGCCACATAAGGCGAAAAGTTTGCCAGCCGTTTAAAGACGGGGGATGTCTTTTCAAACTGCTTGTAAAAATGAAGGTGAGAATCCAATTCTGTTCCATGTTTTTCATGGAAAACTGAATTTAATTGGAGTCTGACCCCGAATAGCTCTGGAAGATGCAGCTTTTATCAGCAAGGGCAAAAAGTTGACTTCTGGCTGACCTTGCCTCTTGACCCTTGGGTGAAACGACCTGACAAATATCAGCGTGAGCACGATTATGTTCAAGAGCTGTATCAAAAATACAAAACGCCTGGGTATTTGCACCAACTCTGATATTACGAATATCATTAACCGAAAGATTTGCTACGCAATGTATTTCACGAGCAGGCGCGCCCTGATTTGCCTCGTTTTTGGCAGCTGCAACTATACGACCTGTGGCAATTGACTCTTCAATTGTTGTAAGGGAGAGTCTTTCTACCGAGCAGCCTTTATCCTTGACATCTGTAACTGCTGATGGTTTCAAATCACCCGTTTCAGGATCGATGTGAATGGGATTTATTACAAGACGAAGGACTCGCTCGTTGGACTGAACTGGACCAGGCGAATGCTTAGAAGCAGAATAGCACTCCCATTCATGTGCAAGCCCAGTCCGCTGAAGGATTTCGACTTTCTTGGGGTGTTGGGCGTATTGCTCAAAGAACACACGGCAAGGATTTTCGCTCTCAGTCATCACCCAACACTACACTGTCGCAAACGCATTCTTGATTGCATTAGATGCGTCAGAGCTGATGTTGATCGAGTCAATAAAGACCTCACGATTACCTTGTTCAAGAAATCGGATGAACAGCGAGAAATGGTTTTTATCTTCGATCACTGCATCGGCAAACAAACGATCGTCCTTCCAGTAAAGCCCAAGCTCACCATCTGGCGACAGCATTGGCTTTGGCAAAGGAAGACCAGCGGGCAGCACTTCAAGCAGGGCTGACGCTGCGGCGATGTGCAAAGGGTCGGCAGGAAGACTCCCCTCACCATCCCAGCCGGCGGGAAGATGCTGATAGTTCATAAGCTCTGAGCGTAACCATTCCACTCTACTAATGGCGCGATCCTTCAATGCAAAATTGGTGCAAATAGTCGCCGCTTCAGACGCAAAAGTTGCCATGATCGGCTGATCCGTCGGAAGGTTCTCAATCTGGTGGATGGCAGGGTTATTTGATGCGAACAGCCAATCAGCATCTTTACTGGGGGGGCGAACCACAATATGGCCTAAAGCAATGATAGCGATGGTTTCAAACATTATTTACTCTCCTTCAACAAGCCAATCGACTCAGCAGCCTCGCTTGATAGTAAGTCGCCCAACATTATTTTATTTCGTTTGTGCAGATCGTCCATGAGTCCGTCGATTACCTTTGACATACTCTCCCAACCCCATATATCAGCGACCGCCGCTTTGTGAACTAACGAGATGAGAATTGATCTTTGCCCCAATTCTTCGAGCATGCTCACATTAACATTCTCAAGAAGTCGATGCTGGACTGGCTCCGATCTTTCCAAAAAATAGCCATGATGTGAGTGCCATAACCCTTGCAGTTTAAAGACGTTGCTTGGCAGTAAAGGTGAACCCTCAGCGAAGACCTGTTTCAGGTCTAAGCTTTGCGGGTTGCCTCGCCAATGAAAAACATCGTTATATTGAAGGCCAACATGGGTGATCTGTCGCGTGCCAATGATCGGCCCTACCAATGAGAGCCAATTTCTAACCTCTTTCCAAACTGGTTCCCAACGAGTGTAGTCATTTACCTGTCCGACGACGCGATTGCGTTGGACCTCAAGCAACCTGGCCGGCCCTGCGGGTCCTGGTCTGCTGAAACTGTGCCCCCCTGCAGCACTAATAGGGCTTCCAGGTTGACCAGCGACCACCTGAAACGTCATCGTTTGTAGCGGCGCACTGTTTGGCAGAGACGGTCTGAGTTTCTCATGCAACCCTGCGATAGACGATAGCTCCACTTCCGAGAGTTCGACTGGCCACTCCAAAGCGAATGCAGCGCTTTGCACAGCATGCGCTCCAGCATATGGGAAAAGGCTCATTTCGGTTACCTTAGCCGGAAGGACAGGTTGATCATATTTGAGCAACTTTAACATGCCGACCGATTTGACCAATATCTTTGGGATGATGGGCTGTCAGGGGGGTGAAAGTAGGGTATTGAGGGTCAGATTCCAATTAACTCAAGGACAAGCCCACGCTTGAGGCGAAGGTGAATTGAGGGCCGCTTTCAATTAACTCGCCAGCTATCTATTCAATAGCAGCTCGCGCCAGTCCAGCAAGCGCTGCATGGCAATTCGATTCATAAACAGGGCTGGCGCGGCCTCATGTGATCCGCCAAGCCAGCAGAAATTGAAATATGACCCCAAATTTTCTCGCTGGCGGCATTATGTCTCAAGCAAAAAAACAGCTGCAGCGCTTGCTGGACAAGCGCAAGCAGCTATGCATTCAATAGCGCCTCATCCAGCACTTCGACCCAGTGCCGCACCGGCGTCGAGGTTCCGCTCTGCAAATGCGTGATGCAGCCAATGTTGGCCGAAACAATCACACCGGGCGCCATCTCGCCCAGATTGGCCAGCTTGCGGTCGCGCAGCTGGTAGGCGATTTCGGGATTGAGCACCGAGTAGGTGCCCGCCGAGCCGCAGCACAGATGCGCTTCATTGCTCGACACCTTGATGTCAAAGCCCAATTCGCCCAGGTACTGCTCGACGCCGCCGCGCAGTTGCTGGCCGTGCTGCAGGGTGCAGGGGGGATGAAAAGCCAGCTTGTGTGACTTTTTAGCGACTGTTTCAGCCAGTTCGGGTCGAGTCGACTGCAGGGCTTCAGTGATGGCAGGCAGCAACTCGCTCAGGTCGCGGGTCAGCGCGCTGATGCGGGCGGCTTTTTCAGCATACTCCGAATCGTTTTTCAGGATGTAGCCGTATTCCTTGACCGTGACGCCGCAGCCCGAGGCGTTCATCACGATGGCCTCCACGCCCTCCTCCACATACGGCCACCAGGCGTCGATGTTGCGCCGCATCTCGGCCTTGCCGCCGTCCTGGTCGTTCAGGTGAAACTTGACCGCGCCGCAGCAGCCGGCCTTGGCCGCCATCACCACCTGAATGCCGGCGGCGTCCAGCACTCTGGCCGTGGCCGAATTGATGTTGGGCATCATGGCGGGCTGCACGCAGCCTTCCAGCATGAGCATTTTCCGGGCATGGCTGCGCGTCGGCCATTCGCCGGCCGATTGCCGGGGGGGCACCTTGTTTTTCAGCGAATCGGGCAGCAGGCCGCGCACCGCCTGGCCGATCTTCATGGCGGGCGCAAACAGCGGCGACGGCAGGCCTTCCTTGAGCGCCCAGCGCACGGCGCGCTCGCCAGCCGGACGCGGCACCCGTTCATCGACCAGCTTGCGGCCAATGTCCACCAGGTGGCCATACTGCACGCCGCTCGGGCAGGTGGATTCGCAGTTGCGGCAGGTCAGGCAGCGGTCCAGGTGCAGCTGGGTCTTGCGGGTCGGTGTTTCGCCTTCCAGCACCTGCTTGATCAGGTAGATGCGGCCGCGCGGGCCGTCCAGCTCATCGCCCAGCAATTGGTAAGTCGGGCAGGTGGCGGTGCAAAAACCGCAATGCACGCATTTGCGCAAAATGGCTTCGGCCTGCTGGCCATCGACGGTATTCTGGAATTCGGGAGCGAGTTTGGTTTGCATGGTGTTCAGGATCCTTGCCGGATGGCTTTAACTTTGCGCCGGCATAAGCGCAGAAGGTCGGAATACAGAGGCGGCATGCACAAGGCAAGCAGCAGCAGGGCCAGCGGAACAACCCAGATAAAACCCACATACTTGAATCCGGCCGCACCGACCACGCCGCCGCAAACAAAGGCTGCCAGCAGGGTGCTGAAAAGACGCAGCTTGATGCGGTTGGCGCGGACCCGGGATTCGAGCGGACTGGCCGTGCGGTTCCAGTAAAACATCTTGCCCAGTTCAATGCCGATATCGGTCACGATACCCGTCATGTGAGTAGTGCGGATTTGAGACGACGAGATTTTGCTGACCAATGCGTTTTGCAGGCCCATGGTGAAAGAAAGCACCAACACGGTCAGCGGAACGGCGAACGGGGTTTGCCGGTTCAGTGTCGCCCCCATTAATCCGAACACCAGCAGCAGCATGGACTCCATCAGCAGAGGCAGCGCATACTCGCTGCGTACATGGCGTTGGCGTGCCCAGTTCACAAGGACGGCGGTCACGGCCGCACCGGTGGTGAAGGCCAGCAAGGCGCCGAATGCCCCCAGCACCAGCGTCATGTTGCCCAGCACAACATTGTCGGCCAGCAGGGAAACAAAACCCGTCATGTGCGAGGTGTACATGCTGACCACCAGGAAACCGCCCGCGTTGACAGCGCCGGCGTTGAAGGCCAGCACGCCGCCAAGCAGGCGGTTGATGGAGGCGGTCCGGTGCTGGCCGGTCAAGTGACGCAAACGCCGCATGCCGTACCTTACCAGTCCGCATACATCCGGCCTGGATTGAAAACGCCGGCGGGATCGAACTGTTTTTTGAGTTCGCGCTGGATGCGCAACTGCACGGGGGCCAGCGGGGTGAAAACGGGCAACTCTGGAGAAGCACCTGCCGCGCGCCTGAACAGCGTTGCATGGCCGCCGGCTTGTTGTGCGGCCTGGCGCAGGTGCGTTGCAGCCGCAGCAGGTGCCCAAAGCCAGCGCAACGCGCCGTGCCATTCGATCAACTGCGCGTAAGGCAGGTCCAGCGCGGGCGTGGTTTGCGGAACGCTCAGGCGCCACAGGCAGGCATCAGGCGAAGGTGGCTGCGCAAAAAAGGGCAGGGTTTGCTCGCGGCAGGCGCTCCAGTCGGCTTGCGCCTGGGCGTTGTCCATGCGGGTGGCCATGCCGCCTGCGCCCTGCACGTCGGCGATCATGCGGGGACATGCGGCCTGAACGGCGGCCACCGCACCACGCAGGCGCACAAACAAAGACGCCTGCAGGGGGTCGACG